>JABIST010000154.1 GCA_018700215.1 Dehalococcoidia bacterium
GTACCGCCACCGGCGTGCGCTGCGATGTCACGAGCCAGGCCGACATCGATGCGACGGTGCGACACGCGCTGGAGACCTACGGACGGATCGACATCCTCGTAAACAACGCAGGTGTACTGATCCCGGGACGGGTGACAGAGCTGCAGCCGAAGCACTGGGAGCTCATCTTCCGCGTCAACGTGCACGCCCCGTTCAACTTCTGCCGAGCCGTCATTCCCCACCTAACCGAGGCCGGCGGTGGCCAGATCATCAACATCTCCTCGAGGGGTGCGATCGGCCCCGGGCCCGGGCCGTATTCCGAGGTGCGGGCAGGCGGCGCAGCCTACGGCGCGACGAAGGCAGCACTGGAGCGCTTCACTCAGGGACTGGCAGCCGAGCTGTTCGAGGACAGCATTTCGGTGAATGCGCTCTCGCCGCACCTCTCCATCTGGTCCGAGGGCGGCCATTTCTTCCGGGGAGCCTCCGGCGAACCGGACTACAGCGGCTGGCGCCTGAGCGGCCAGATCATCGGCGACGCAGCGGTCACGATCTGCAGCCAGCCAGCAGGCGAATTCACCGGCAACATCCTCTACGACGAACTGGTGATGCTGAATCAAGGCGGGCTCACCCCCAACCAGGTCGCCGAACGCTACCCCGTGGAGCAGTAAACTGCGTTCCAAGTAACCAAGGAGCACCCCATGGCCATCGAAACCCGCGCGAGTGAACTAATCGACTCGATCCCCGAGGAAGTGGGCATGTCCTCGGAACGGCTGCGCAACGTGACGCGGCTCGTGCAGGGCTACGTGGATGACGGCAGGCTCGCCGGCGCGATCAGCATGATTGCCCGTCACGACCACGTGGTGCACTTCGAGACCTACGGCAACATGGACGACGAGGCCGCAAAGCCGATGCGGCCCGATGCGATCGTCCGCGCCTACTCGATGACCAAGCCGATTGCGTCGATCGCGTTGATGCAGCTCTACGAACAGGCACTGTTCCAACTCGATGACCCGGTGTCCGCCTACGTACCGGAGTTCGCAGGCCTGCAGGTCTTCGACAGCGGCGACGAACACGACTATCGAGTGCGCGAGCCGATCCGGGAGATGACGGTGCGCGATGTGCTGATGCACACCTCGGGCCTCGTGGGGCGTGCAGACCCGACGCCGGTCGGGAAGATGTACGCCGCCGCCGGCCTTCGCGGCAGCGAGTCCGACGGCACGCTACACGACATGATTCGCAAAGTCGGTGAGCTACCGCTCCACTGCGATCCCGGTTCCGAATGGAACTACGGCATCTCCACCGACGTCGTCGGCTACCTCGTCGAGGTGATCTCAGGGCAGCGATTCGACAGCTACCTCGATCAGCATGTCCTCCAACCACTCGCCATGCCGGACACCGGCTTCCACGTCCCTGAGTCCGAGTTCGATCGATTCGCCGCCTGCTACGAACGAGACGATTCGGCCGCCTCGGACGACGCTGCCGGCGGAAAGCGCTACCGCCTGCAGGACGCGCCGGCCGGGAGCCACTACACAACGCCGAACACCTACCATTCCGGTGCCGGTGGCCTGGTCACAACGGCGTCCGACTACATGCGATTCAGCCGCATGCTCGCGAACGGCGGAGAACTCGACGGCGAACGTGTGATCGGCACTCGAACACTCGAGTTCATGACCATGAACCACTTGCCGAACGACGGTGACCTGGCATCGATGGGACAGCCCCGCTTCGGTGAGACGACGATGGATGGGATCGGCTTCGGCCTCGGATTCGCGGTGCTGCTCGATCCGACACAGGCGCAACTACTCGGCACCCCCGGCGAGTTCTACTGGGGCGGCGCCGCCTCAACCGCATTCTTCGTCTCACCAGCCGAGGATCTAGCCGTCGTCTTCCTCACCCAGCTTCGGCCGTCGTCGAGCTACCCAATCCGCCGCGAACTGCGCATCGCCACCTACCAGGCAATCACGGACTGACCGAAATCCAGCCTGTCTACAGGCAGGCGAATCGTCGAGCGCTGTGTATGATCTGGTCGCGTCCGAGGCGAACGCCGGACGGTGAGAGGACCCTGAGATGACCACTACCGAACAGACCTACTCGGTGATTGGCACCAACCCGGTGCGACCGGATGGCATCGACAAAGTGACCGGGAGAGCCATCTATGGTGCGGATGTCCGGTTACAGGGCATGCTCATCGGCCGAGTCAAGCGCAGCCCGCACGCCCACGCCATCATTAAAAGCATCGATGTCTCCAAGGCGCTCGCCCTACCGGGAGTCCACGCCGTCATCACACACGATGACTTTCCCGAACCCGCCGAGCCGGTGATGCAGACCATCCGAGGCCCGCAGCCAACCGCCTGGGATAGCGAGCGAATCATGGCGCGTCGCAAGGTGTTGCTGAAGGGCCACCCGGTCGCCGCCGTCTGCGCCACCGATCACCACATCGCCGAAGACGCCATCGAGCTGATCGAGGTGGAGTACGAGGTCTTGCCCGCAGTCGTCACGATCGACGACGCGCTCGCCCCCAACGCTCCGATCCTGCACGACGATGGCCTCTCAGATCTGGTCGATGGCCTGTTCGAGCTCGTCGATGACAAGCCTTCGAACATCGCGCGCACCATGCAGATGGGCATGGGTGACATTGATGTCGGCTTCGCGGAAGCCGAAGTCGTGATCGAGCGCGTCTACGAGACGGCCATGGCCCACCAGGGCTATATCGAGAACCACAACGGCACCGCCTCTTGGAACCGCGATGGCAAGCTCACCATCTGGACCAGCACACAGGGCGCCTTCGGCATCCGCCAAAACGTCGCCCGCATCCTCAACATCCCGCTCGGCGACCTCCGCGTGATCCCAACTGAGATCGGTGGCGGCTTCGGAGCCAAGAACGTCGTCTACCTGGAACCGCTGGCGGCGCTGCTCTCGAAGAAGTCCGGCCGCCCGGTACAGATGACGATGAACCGCACCGAGGTGCTGGAAGCGACCGGGCCAACCTCGGGTACGCGCACCTTCATCAAGATGGGCGCCAAACGCGATGGCACGCTGGTCGCGGCGGACATCCGCCTCGAGTACCAGGCTGGCGCCTACCCGGGCTCCCCCGTCCCCGGCGGCGCTCGCTGCGCGCTAGGCAGCTACGACGTCCCGCACCAGCGCATCATCGGCCTCGATATCGTCCTCAATCGCCCGAAGGTCGCCGCCTACCGAGCACCCGGCGCACCCGCGTCCGCCTTCGCAGTCGAAGCAGTACTCGACGAACTCGCCGACATGCTGGAGATGGACCCGATGGAACTGCGCCAGAAAAACGGCACTTCCGAAGGCCAGCCTCGCAGCGACGGTGCTGTCCACGGGTCGGTCGGCGTGCAAGAGGTGATCACCGCCACGATGCAGCACCCTCACTACCGCGCCGAGATCACTGAGCCCGATATCGGGCGCGGCGTCGCCATGGGCTTCTGGCAAAACGGTGGAGGCGAATCCAGCGCATACGCCACAGTGCACGCGGACGGCACCACCACCCTGGTGACCGGCTCAGTCGACATCGGTGGTCAGCGCGCCTCCCTCGCGATGCAGTTCGCCGAGACGATGGGCATTGCTTACGAAGACGTCAACTCGCTCGTTGGGGACACGGACACCATCGGCTACACCGGCAACACCGGCGGCAGTCGCACCACCTTCGCCACCGGCTGGGCCGCCTATCAGGCTGCCCTCGATATTCGCGAGCAACTCGAGCAGCGCGTCGCCGCAATCTGGGAGGTCGACGCGATCGACGTCAGCTACGACCCGCAGGACGCATCGCTGCACGGTCCAGATGGCAAGACGATGACCTTCAAGGAGGCGGCACGCCGCCTCCCCGCCACTGGCGGCATGATCCAGGGGCACGCGGACATCGTCTCCACCAACGTCGGCAAGGTTGGCGAGTGCTTCGGCGCCCACGTCGCAGACGTTCACGTGGACCGCGAGACTGGCAAGGTCACGGTGCTCCGCTACACGGCAGTCCAGGACGTGGGCAAGGCGATTCACCCGGCGTATGTCGAAGGGCAAATCCAGGGTGGCGCGGTGCAGGGCATCGGCA
>JABIST010000266.1 GCA_018700215.1 Dehalococcoidia bacterium
CCCCCGCCCCTCGTCCACCGACACTGATCTCTTCGCCAACCTCCCCGCACAGGCGGCAGCCACCTCACTCACCCTCGCGCTCGAAACCGGACGTGTCTGCGTCGACGCCAACGAAGCGCCCATGTTCATCCGCTCCGGCGAAATAGTTGCCCTCTCACTCTCATCAATCACCACCGGAATCCCACTCGGGACCCGCGCACCACACGTCCAGTGGGCTCCCGCCTACGACGGCCAGCTCCCCGAATTTCAACTCCGCGCCATCCACCTCGCCGGCAACGATCCCCAGCCCAACCACACCTACCACGTCACATCCAACTCGCCCGCCCAGGGCCACGCGATCTACAGCGATGCCTATGATCGCTCACTGGAAATCAACGGCGAACGCTACCCCACCTACACCGCTCTCCCTCGCCCCGGCGGCTGGCTCCTCGTCGCCACCGCCCCACCCACCAACTGGGGATGCTTCTTCCTCACCGCCTACCACATGCACGACACCGCACGCTGACCTCGCCCGTCACCCCCCTCGCCGCCCAAAAACACCGCCCTCCCCTGCCCAAATCCAACCCCAACCGGATCCCCCAAACCGCCTCAAACCTCGCCAGACCACACCAAATCGCCTCAACCGAAACACAACCCCACCTCAACCAACCACAACCTCTCCTCAACCAAAATCGCACCCACCCGGGCCCCCAGCTCCCGCACAGCCCCCAACCTTGACTTTCCTTAACCACCACCACAACCTCAGCCCAAACCAAGTGTTAGGATTCTCCGACAGTCGTCGATCCCGAAGTCCAAGAGGCGAACTCAGGACCCGACCCACGACCGCGAGCTACCAGATCTAGATCAACGAGGAGTACCACCTTGACCATCCGCAACCGCATCGCCGAACTACTGCGACCCAGCGAAACCGTCTACGCCCACTGCGACATCCCCTGTGGGATCTACCACCCCCACATCGCCCAGCAAGGCGCCGAAAGCGTCGAGCGCATGCTGACCCTCATCGCCGAACTCGGCACCCCCACAGACGCCGCCGGCATGGCCTCACTCTCCCGCTACGTCACCGAAAAAGAGACCGCCGCCGAACTCGTCAAGCACGAAGTCCGCATCCTCTGGGGCGACTACTTCAAGCCCCCTCACCTCGAAATGTTCCCTGACCTGCACGACAAAGTTTGGAACATCATGAAGCTCGGTGGAGCCTGCAAAACCGGCATCAACGCCGCCGATGGCCAGGCCCTCCGCGCCGCCGTCGACGAACTCGCAGACATGTTCTGGAAGACCAAGGCCTAGCCTCCCTTCCCTCATCGACTCGGACGAACGATGAACCCAAAGCGGCTGCGAGCGGTCACCAAACCACTCGCAGCCGCTTCTCTGATCCTGGCCTCACTACTCACCCTCATCCGTCGACTCCACTCCCGCTACTACCGAGTCGGCGTCGTCGGCGACAGCATGTCCCCCGCCCTCCACCCCGGCGACTACCTCCTCCTCCGACGCGGCCCCAGCTCCGGCCGCGAAGCCCCCGGCACCCTCGTCACCATCCGCGACGCCACCGGTCGACCGCTGCTCAAACGCATCATCGGCCTCCCCGGAGAATCCCTCCGCGTCGGCACCGAAATCCACATCAACGGCACCCCCCTCATCGAGCCCTACGCCCACGGCGAAACCCCACAAAACCAGTTCCGAGGCGTCAACCGCCTCGGTCAGCACGAGTACTTCCTCGTCGGCGACAACCGAGCCGCCAGCACCGACAGCCGCGACTTCGGCTCCATCCACCAAGACCGTATCCAGGGCGTCGCCGTCTTCCGCTACTGGCCGCCCGGCCGCTTCGGCCGCCTCCGTGCGCCCCAACGCCAGTTCGGCCCGCCACCCATCGAGCCCCCACCCGCTACCGTTTCGCCCAGTCTCCAAACAGGCGATTGAGCCAGACCCGTCAGCCCCCAATCAGGGGGTTCCCCAACATCCCTCCAGCCCAATACCGACGACGATCCATGCACACCTGAGCGCCTACTACACGGCACGGCTGAGACCAGCCGCCCCCCGTCGGGACCTCCCAATGACGACGACCGAACCAGCCCGAGAGGAGACCGACCTGCATCTCCCCACACTGCAAGACCTCTCGGAGAGCATCGCCGAACTGAGCCCGCTCCCGGCCGCCGCGATGGCGATCCTGCGCATCACCGAGCACGACCGTTTCTCCGCCCACGAACTCGCCTCAACCATCTCCAGCGACCAGGCCCTCACCGCCAAACTCCTCCGTCTCGCCAACTCCGCCTACTACGGCTTCCCCCGAACCATCGGCACCGTGCGTGACGCCGTCGTCCTGCTCGGCTTCCGTACCGTGCGAGCAACCACGCTCGCCTCCAGCGTGATCGATACGCTGCGCGGCTCCACCCACGTCAACTACGACGAGTTCTGGTACCACTCCGTCAGCACCGGCATGCTGGCCGAAATGCTCGCCCGCACCGAAGGCGTCCACCAGGACGAAGCCTTCACCGGCGGCGTCCTGCACAACATCGGCCTCATGGCCATGGACCAGCAACGACCTGACCTGTTGGCGGAATCACTGGAGTACGCGCGCCAGCACGGCGTCAGCCTGCCGGCTGCGGAGCAGGCGCTGCTCGGCTACACGGACGCGGACCTCGGCGGCGCGCTCGCGGCCCGCTGGCTATTTCCGGTGGAACTGGTGGAGGCAATCCGCTGCCACGCCATGCCGCTGGACCAGCTCCCAGACCCACGCAGCCTCACCGCCTTTGTGCTGCGCGCGCGCATGCTCGCTCGCTCCTACGGCGTCCCTGACGGCATCGGCCACCCCGGTCGCCAGGAGCCGCCAGACGAATGGACCATGCCCCCGCTCTCGGTCGCTCTCAAGCGCGCCGGCGGCATCGAAGGCGTCCTCGAGCGCGTCGGCGCCTTCCTCGACTCAGCCAGCTAGCTCGAGCCGCACTCCTCCCCCCGACCGCCGTCACAACCTCCCTGCGCTTGAGGGACAGCACATCGTGCGGGTATGACGGAGGGGATTTTTCGATCGCCTTTATGTCCTGGCACTTGGAAAAGTTTGGGAAGAATTGTGGCGGGCTCTTGCATGAGCGTGCTGGTTTCGGTAGAACTTTTAGCAGTCCACAACAGAGAGTGCTAACAGGCGTGCCGACCACTGGTGGTTTTGGTGACGGCGCAGTAAACGAGGAAATACATATGGCGAAGCAACTGCTCTTTGACGAAGAGGCGCGCCAGGCGCTCCGTAACGGGATCGACGCCCTGGCAGACGCGGTCAAGATGACGCTTGGGCCACGCGGCCGGAACGTTGTGCTTGATAAGAAGTTCGGCTCACCGACGATTACGAACGACGGTGTGACGATTGCTCGAGACATTGAGCTTGGCAATCACTTCGAGAACATTGGCGCCCAGCTCGCCAAGGAGATTGCCTCGAAGACGAATGACATCGCCGGAGACGGCACGACCACCGCGACGGTGCTCGGCCAGGCGATTGTCCACGAGGGCATGAAGAACGTGGCGGCTGGCGCGGACCCGATGGCGCTGAAGCGCGGCATCGAGGCGGCGCAGCGAGCGATTAGCGCGCAGCTCACGAAGAACTCGACGAAGGTGACGACCCGTGAGCAGATGGCTCAGGTGGCGTCGATTTCGGCGGCTTCGACGGAGATTGGCGAGCTGATCGGCACTGTGATGGAGGCGGCCGGCAAGGACGGCGTGATCACCATCGAGGAGTCGAAGGGGATCGAGACCGAGGTTGAGTACGTCGAGGGCATGGCCTTCGATCGCGGCTACATCTCCCCCTACTTCGTCACCAACCCCGAGCGGATGGAGGCGGTGATTGACGATGCCCACATCTTCATCACCGACCAGAAGCTGTCATCGGTGAACGACATCCTGCCGTGGCTTGAGAAGCAGCTGCAGGTTTCCAAGAACCTGGTAATCATCTCCGAGGACGTGGACGGCGAGGCGCTGGCGACGCTGGCGGTGAACAAGCTGCGCGGCACGGTGAACGTGTCCGCGGTAAAGGCCCCGGGCTTCGGCGACCGCCGCAAGGAGAACCTGGGCGACATTGCCGCGCTGACTGGCGCGACGCTGATCAGCGGTGAGCTGAACCGCTCGCTTGATACCGCGGAGCCGAAGGACCTGGGCCAGGCCCGGCGCGTGATCATGACCAAGGATGAGACCACGATCATCGAGGGCAAGGGCACGAAGAAGGCGATTGACGACCGGACGAAGATGATTCGTGCGCAGCTTGAGCGTGCGACGTCTGACTGGGACCGCGAGAAGCTGCAGGAGCGCCTGGGCAAGCTGGCCGGTTCAGTTGCGGTGATCAAGGTTGGCGCAGCCACCGAGGTTGAGCTGACGGAGAAGAAGCACCGCGTTGAGGACGCACTGTCCGCAACGCGTGCGGCCGTGGAAGAGGGCATTGTCCCCGGCGGTGGAGTTGCGTTCCTGAACGCACTGCCTTCGCTCGACAAGATCGACCTGGCGGGCGACGAGGCGACCGGTCTGCGGATCATGCGCCGCGCGCTGCAAGAGCCGCTGCGCCGAATCACGGCGAACGCGGGCCAGGACGGCTCAGTGATCGTTGAGAAGGTGCGCTCGCTGAAGAAGGGCGAGGGCTACGACGCTGCTCGTGACGAGTACGGCGACATGGTCAAGCTGGGCATCATTGACCCGGCGAAGGTGACCAAGGCCGCGCTTGAGAACGCTGTTTCGATTGCCGGCATGGTGCTGACCACCAACTGCCTGGTAGCCGACCAGCAAGATGGCGGCGGCCCGGTCAACGCTGGCATGAGCGCCGGCATGGACATGGGCTACTAAGCCGGACCCCGAGTCCGAACTCAAACGGGGCCGGCAATATTGCCGGCCCCGTTTTGTTATCCGGCTTGTCATCTGAGGCCGACGGAGACAGGAGCGCAAGATGCGCTACGGCGACAATGGTCTGACAGTCGATTTCGGTCGGATGGCCGAGGCGATCGACGAGGGTGACGTGCTGGTGGTGGGCTTCGAGATGACCGGCAAGCGGCTGCTGATCGATCTGCGGTCGGACGATCACTCGCCACCACTGGTTGAGGTGGTGGACCCGCTGGCGAACGCACAGCAGCGGAATGAGTGGCTGGATGAACGGCGCCCGGGTGTACCGCGGCCGGAGCATGTGGTGTTCTTCGTGTGGCCCCACAGCATGGAGTTGCTGAGCGAGTCACCGCTGTTCTCAGGGTCGCAGGAGCGCATCTTGCGAGAGCAAGGTGTGGACGTGAGCGCGGACATCGAAGATGTGCGCCGGGACCTGGAGCGTCGCGAACGGGACGACACGCAGCGGGCGCTGGCCGGCGGCGAGGGGTACCGGACGATCTGGAGTCGCGGGGACGACTAGGCTGCCGCCGCTGGGGTAGGCTCGCTCACATCGCGTACGGGGACGATGTCGCAGGCTGCGCGATGACGACATAGAGACAATCGATGGAGGCGAACGTGACTCGACTGGTGGTGTATGGGCGTTCGTCGTTCTGTCCGGACATGATGCGCTGGGAGCAGTGGCTGAAGCGCAACTCTGTGGAACACGAGGCCTTCGATATCGACACGGACCAGGAGGCGCTGGCGAAGGTGGTGGGCTGGACCGGCCACATGTCCGTGCCAACGCTGGTGATAGCCCCGGATGATGGGTTCGATCCGATCGAAGAGCCATCGCCGCTACCAGAGGGTCGCGGACCGCGCGCAGTGGATCGCGGGACGATGCTAACGGAGCCAAATCCGGGGCAGGTGGAGGAGTTCCTCGAGCGGAACGGGATCGCGTACAGCGAGATTCCGGGTGGCGGCGGCGGACTGATGGGGAAGCTGTTCGGCTAGGCCGCTACTGCGATGCGAAGGGCGGCCAGCGGTCCGTCCACGGGGCGGCCGCTTCGAGCTGAGTGCCTAACGCGAGCAGCAGCTCATCCTCACCCGGCCGACCGATGAGTTGGACGCTGACCGGCAGTCCTTCGTCGGAGGCGCCGAGCGGTAACGCAAGCACTGGCTGGCGCGTGAAGCTGTACGGGAAGACGAACAGGCCGGTGTTTTGTGCACCGTCCGGCAGGCCCAATGGCCACGCGGGTTGGCCGATCGTCGGCGCCACCAGCACGTCGTAGTTGTTCCACCATTCGAGCAGTGTCGTTGTCTCGCGGATCAATAGCGCCTGGGCTTCTTGCTGGCGTTCGGGCGACGGTTCGCCCGCGATTCGTTCGTAGTCGTTACCGACATCGCCGGGTTGAAGCGGATGCCCGACGGTGCGTTCGAGCCAGCGGAGTTGTGCCTCGCGGGCGGGAGCGGCGGTGGCGGCGAACCAGGGTGCAATGCGTCGCATGAACCCATCGAGGGTCGGCGGGAAGTCGAAGGTGACATCGTGGCCGCACGCCTCGAGGGCGGCGGCGGCGCGCTGGACGGCGGCGGTGACGGCGGGGTGGATTTCGTTGTCGGTGCCGGGGTCGTGGGTGAGGAGACCGATGCGGAGGGCGGGCACGTCTGGAGGTGGGACACCGTCGTTCGCGACGACCTCGAACGTGCCGACGAGGTCTCGGAGGGAGCGGGCAAGGACGAACGCGGACCAGACTCGCTCGATCGGCTGATCGGCGGGGATGGCGGTGGGGACGCGGCCGGGGGTGGGGCGGAGCGTGGCGACGCCACAGGCAGCGGCGGGAACGCGGATGGAGCCGGTGGCGTCGCTGCCCTGAGCAATGGAGACGAGACCGGCAGCGACGGCGGCAGCAGAGCCGCCACTGGAGCCGCCGACGGTGCGTTCGAGGTCCCAGGGGTTGCGGGTGGGACCGAAGGCGACGGGCTCGGTGGTGAAGCCGGAAGAGAGTTCGGGAAGGTTGGTCTTGCCGACGGGTATGAAGCCGGCGTCGAGCAGACGGCGAACCAGCTCGGTGGTGTGGATCGAGCGGTAGTCGAGGTCTCGCAAGACCGGGGTACCGAGCGTGTAGCGCGTGCCCTCGAGTTCCTCGCCGCCGTCTTTGAGCAGGATGGGGACGCCTCGGAAGGGGCGGTCATCGTCGGGGAGTTCGGCGGCGATGCGACGGGCTTCTTCGGGGAGTGGGGTGATGACAGCGTTGATGGCAGGGTTGAGGCGTTCGATGCGCGCG
>JABIST010000451.1 GCA_018700215.1 Dehalococcoidia bacterium
CTGAAGCCAGCGTGAAATCACCCCGCAGGATGCACCGCGCCTCAAGCGTCGTTCGCAATGCTTCCAGTGCCGTCGCGTCCATCGGATGCTCCCTTCCCCGCCCCCTCGAGGGCATCATCACGCTCTACGGTGCGGCGGAAACCCCCGCCGTCGCTGCCGAGTCTGGCCGATCATGGTCCACCAACCCCATTCGGTCGAACGGCCAGTACCGCAAATCCACCCGTCCGATCAGTAGCTGCTGATCCAACATCCCCCACGTCCGCGAATCCGAAGAATTACGACGATTGTCTCCCATCACGAACAGATGCCCCTCGGGCACCACCTGCGGTGCCAGATCGCCGATCCAGTCCTCGCCCAGATACGGCTCCACCAACGTCACCCCATCCACAATCGCCGTCCCGTCGCGGATCTCTACAGTCTGTCCCGGCAGCGCGATCACCCGCTTGATGAAGTCACGCTCGTTCACCAGATCGCCGGGGTAGATGAACACCACCACATCACCCTGTTCTGGCTCGCCAAACGGTCGCCAGTGCTCCGTCTCCACACCCGGAGCCCAGGACAGATCCACGTCCAGGTACGCCACACGATTCACGATCAGCAACTCGGCGTTCAAGAACGTCGGCTCCATCGATCGTCCATCAACAATGAAGTTCTGACCCACCGCCCGCACCGCCATGAACATCAGAATCGCCAGCGCGATCACCTCAAGCGTCTCCGAAACCTGCGAAAGCCCCCCCGGCCATCGATTGCCCAACGAGCGCGGCGGTGCTGGCGGCCGCCACGGATCGTCGATGTCCAATCCGGCGTGGTCGGGGAACGCCGCGTCACCTGTCGCTGCGGCCGTCACGTCGCCCGTCGAATGAGGCTGCCGAGGATCGAACGATTCGCTGTCTGCGGGAGGATGCTGCATCGTCTCAGGATAGCGCCCACCGGCTCGCTCTCCACTGCCTCGCACCTCAACGGACCCAGCGTCGCCGTCTTACCGCGTCGCAGACAACTCCGCGGTCACTGCCGATTCCGGTCGCGGATGGCCCACCATCCCAATTCGATCAAACGGCCAGTAACGCAGGTCGGCCCGACCGATCAGTAGCTCTTGATCAAGCATTCCCCAGGACCGCGAATCGAACGAATTGTTGCGGTTGTCGCCCATCACAAACAGGTTGCCCTCCGGCACCACCTGCGGTTCCAGATTGCCACCCCACGCCTCGCCCAGATACGGCTCCGTCAACGGCATCCCGTCCACAACCACCATCCCGTCGCGCACCTCCACCGTCTGCCCCGGCACCGCCACCACCCGCTTGATGAAATCCCGCGTCACATCGCCCGGGAACATGAACACCACCACGTCGCCCTGCGTGGGCTCGCCAAACGGGCGCCAGTGCTCCGTCTCCGTGCCCGGTACCCAGGACAAATTCACGTCCAGATACGCCAGCCGATTCACAATCAGCAGCTCGTTATTCGTGAACGTCGGAACCATCGAAGAGCCGTCCACAATGAAGTTCTGGCCCACTGCACGAACCGCCATGAACATCAGAATCGCCAGCGCGATCACCTCAAGTGTCTCGGACACCTGCGAGAGCCCCCACGGCCACATACTGCCCACGGAACGTGGCGGCGCGGGCGGCAGCCACGGATCATCAACGTCCAGCCCAGCGTGATCCGGGAACCACCCGCCAACCAATGGCGGTGGGAGCGTGCCCCCGCTGAACGTCGAACGCTCTGAAGGCTCCAGCGGTCCGGCTCCTGCCGGAGGACTCTGCATCAGCCCAGTATAGCCCTCGCTCCGTTTCACTCCTCCGCCCTCACTCCGCGCCCCAATCAACCGCCCAATCAACCGCCCAATCAACCACACCGTCAGACAACCGTGCGGCCCTGCTCGCGTGCTACGCTCGCCACTCACGGCGGGGAGAAACAGGACACGGGCGCGGCAGCCACAAACACACCCATGGATCAGTCTCCGAAGCTGGGTTCCCAATCAGATAGCGACGAACTCGACTCGCTGATTCAGCGCGCCCAGAATGGTGACCTCACCGCCTTCAACTCGCTCGTCCTCCGCTTCCAGGACCCCATCTACTCACTCGCCCTCCGCATGCTCGGCTCCCCACAGGCCGCCGAAGATGCCGCCCAGGAAGCCTTCATCCGCGCCTGGCGCCGCATCGATAGCTTCAAAGGCGGCCGCTTCCAGTCCTGGCTCTTCACCATCGTCGCCAACCTCTCCCGCGACGAACTCCGCAAGCGCGCCCGCCGACCCCAAACCTCCCTCGATGCCGCTCGCGACGACCCGGACCGCGCCTCGCTCGACCCCGTCGATGACGCCCCATCCCCCGAGGCCCGCGCCGAATCCGGCGATCTCCGAGGCGTCCTCGAGCGCGCCCTCGCCCAGCTCCCCGATGACTGGAGAGAAATCGTCGTGCTTTCCGACGTCCAGGACCTCGCCTACGACGAAATCGCCCGGATCACCGATCTCCCCCTCGGTACCGTGAAATCAAGGCTCAGCCGCGCTCGTGGCCGCCTACGAGACATATTGAGTCAGTCCGGGGAACTCGAAACGGTTCCAGATCGTTCGGAAGTCAGGCGGTGAACAACATGTTCCGGTGGATCCCCAGACGGCGTGACAACAACCCCCCTCTTTCCGAGGTGGATCGTCGCGACCTCCAGCTCTCCCAATACCTCGATGACGACCTCTCCGCCCAGGATCGTGACGCCCTCGAAACCACCCTCGCCGCCGACCCTCAGCTCGCCGACGCTCTCCGCGGCATGCGCCAGATTAGAGACACCCTCGCCACGCTCGAAACCGTCCGCGCCCCACGTTCGTTCGCCATCCCGGCTTCGTCCGCGTCCGTCCCAACCCGCGCCGGCTTCGGTCGCTTCGAACTCGTCGCCCGCTTCGGCGCCGTCGCCGCTGCCGTCGCCTTCGCCGCCGTCCTCTTCGGTGACGTCTCCGGCCCTACCCTCACCTCCTCCGATGCTGCCTTCGGCGGTAGCACCGCCCAGCGCGCCGCCGCTCCTGCCGCCATCGCCGAATCCGACACCTCCCTCTACGCCACCGTCGCCGCTGTCGATGGCGCCGCGGGTGGCTCCACCGATGACGCTACGGACGGCGACGCACAGACCCAAGCTGCTGCCGCCACCGCAACCCCCGCCAGCACCACCTCACCGCTCATCGCACCTACCTCCGCCACACCGCCGCCAACCGAGGGCACCGCGTCGCTTGAGACCACCTCTGGCTCAACCGGAGAGACGACTGGTACCGGTGGGGCCGCCACCAGCGGCAGCAACGATGCCCAGCCACTGTCTGCTGACGCTGCCCCTACTAACGACACCGCCGTCGAAGAGCCCGGCGCAGCCAGCGCTCCCGCGGACTCCACTGCCCAGGACCTCCCAGACCGCGCGGTTGATTCAGATGCCACAGTCATTGCTCCCGAATCCACGGGAACCGATCCCAAGGCCCCCACGTTAGGTACCCAGGCACAGGAATCGTCGCTCCAGACACCGGCCCTCCAGCCGATGCCCGGCGACGAAGCGCTGTCGCCGTTCCAGGCTGACCAGCAGGGCATCTCTGCTCTCGCAATCGCCCTCGGTGCGGTAACCGCCATCCTCGCCTCCGCCTCCGTGCTGCTCTGGTGGCAGCAACGGAAGCAGACCGCAGGTCCCGCATAGCGAAGCCGTACGTCTCTGTACGGACGCTCTAATTCAGCGGGATCCTCGAACCAAGAGGGAGCACCTGAAATGACTGACTCAAAGACCATCGGAGCCATCGGCGGCATCGTCGCCGTCATCGCGCTGCTGATCGTGGCCGTCTTCGCCATCAGCAACCAGCCCGCCGCCCAGATCACCGTCGGCGGCAGCGACCAGAGCGGCCTCAGCGTCAACGGCACCGGCTCGGTCGCCGTCATCCCTGATGTCGCCCAGATCGAACTCGGCGTCGAAGTCACCGCGAAGACCGTCGCCCAGGCCCGCTCCAGCGCTGCCGAGGCGATGGACGAAATTATGGCCTCGCTCGAAGCCAACGGCGTCGACGAGAAAGACGTCCGCACCCGCTACTTCAACATCTACCCCCAGTACAACTACCGCGACGAAACCGCTCCGGAAATCACCGGCTTCGCCGTCAACAACCAGGTCACCGTCATCGTCCGTGAAATCGATACCGCTTCCGATGTCCTCGACGACGCCATCGCCGCCGGCGGTGACGCCGTCCGCGTCAACGGCATCAACTTCACCGTCGACGAGCCGGAGCAGTACCTCGACGAAGCCCGCGAAAAGGCCGTCGCGAACGCACGCGAGCACGCCGAAACCCTCGCCAGCGCCGCAGGCGTCAGCGTCGGTGGCGTCCGCTCCATCTCCGAGTCCGGTGGCGGCTACTACCCGCCCGAGCCCCGCTACGCCATGGACACCGCCGCTTCCGGTGGCTCCACCGCCATCTCCCCCGGCGAGCAGGAACTCACCATCAGCGTCTTCGTCGTCTTCGACATCGACTAGACCGGGGCGGCCCCTCCTGCC
>JABIST010000216.1 GCA_018700215.1 Dehalococcoidia bacterium
AACCCCGAGTCCAACAACTCCGACCACCGGAACGGCACGACACGCCGTGAGCGGCGAGGTACGGGTGCGTCTCGTAGCACCGCACCGGTGCAGGAGCGCGCCTACCTGGTTGGCGTGGACATGCATCAGCGCGACGCGATGTCGCTGGATGAATCGATGCGTGAGCTGGGCCGGCTGGTCCGTACGGCCGGTGGCACCGTGGCAGGCACAACGACACAGCGGCGGGCGCGACCTGCTCCGGCGACGTTCGTCGGCTCGGGGAAGATTGCTGAGATCGTTGCTGCGCGCGAGGCGACCGACTACACGATGGTGGTGTTCGACGACGCGCTGAGCCCCTCGCAGCAGCTCAACGTAGAGAAGGCGTTGGGGGTGAAGGTGCTGGACCGCTCGGCGCTGATCCTGGATATCTTCGCCAGCCGGGCGCGGACGCGGGAGGCGACGCTGCAGGTGGAACTGGCGCAGCACGAGTATCTGTTGCCTCGGCTGCGTGGGCAGTGGCAACACCTGGAGCGGACCGAGGGTGCGATTGGTTCGCGTGGTCCCGGTGAGACGCAGCTTGAGACAGACCGCCGGCTGATTGGTGCACGGATCACGCGACTGAAGTCGGGGATCAAGACGATCAAGAAGCAGCGAGCACAGCAGCGTGCACGACGTGAGCGCTTTGGCGTGCCGACCGTGGCGCTGGTGGGTTACACGAATGCGGGCAAGTCCTCGCTGATGCGAGCACTGGCGGGCGCGGACGTGTTTACGGCAGACGCCCCGTTCGCCACGTTGGACCCGGTGACGCGGCGGGTGGGTTCTGGGACGGCGGAGTCGTTCCTGCTGACGGACACGGTGGGCTTCATGCAGAAGCTGCCGACGCAGCTTGTCTCCGCGTTCAAGGCGACGCTGGAAGAGCTGAACACGGCCGATCTGCTGCTGCACGTGGTGGATGCGACATCGACGGCCGTGGCCGCACAGCACGCGACGGTGTTGCGGACGCTGGACGACCTGGGGTTGTCCGAGGTGCCGATGCTGACGGTGTTGAACAAGGCAGACGGCGTGTTGCGCACGGATGGCCAGCCGGTGACCGGTGAAGATGACCTGGGTGCGTTGCCGCTGCCGGAGCTACCGGGGATGGCCGCTGACTACTGCTATACCTCCGCGACGGAGGGCTGGGGCATCGATGAGCTGCGAAAGCGGCTGCTGTACGAATTCTTTGGCGCCACGCTGGAGGCGCTGCCGGTCAGCTAAGGCCCGCTCAGTCTCGCTCTCGCTCACAGACGATCGCGATGTGGCCACCGCCGACGCGTGTCAGCGCGACCGTGAAGACGCGCGAGCCCTCCAGTCGGGAACCAAGTCGCGTCTCCAACGCGTTTGTCTCGACCGGTGAACCGCGCCGCATCACTTCGACGCGTGACGCATCGAGGGCGCGCAGACGCTCGAGGAGCTGGCGCTCGCTGAAGGGGAGCGACTCGACGACGCGGAAGCGGCGCGCGAATGGCGTGGCGACGGGTTCGTCGCTGCTGAGGTAGGCGATCCGTGCATCGAGTTGCCAAGCACCGAGGTTGGCTGAGAGCGAGCCGATGAGCTGCGCGCGGCCGACCGCCGGGTCTGGGTCGAGTAGGTAACGGCCGACCTGGTCGACGTGCGCTTCGCCTGTATCCGGATCGCCGGCGATCTCGGAGACGACGCCGTCCGATGTGAGGACGGTCGCTTGCCGCTGCTCGCGGACGAGCGTGCCGAGCCAGAGCAGCCCCTCGACCATGCGGCCATCGAGGGAGACGAACTCCAGTTCGCCGTCCTGGGGCAGTAGTTCGCGCTCGATGCCCGGAGCGAGCTTGAGGCCGGCACCGGCGAAGCGGCGGGCGACCTGGATGGCGACGCCGAGCGGCGGCGACCAGCGTTCAGGATCGAGCACGCGTCCATTGCTGTCGCGGCGATCAGGGTCGAGCCAGGCGAGCATGCCGGCCTCGGAGGGCTCGAAGTCCTCGATGTTGGTGACGCGGGCTTCGACGCGGTCGGCGAGGCTTCGGACGGCCGCGTTCGCCGTGGTCATCGCGGCGCGACCGGGGTCAAGGTCAACGGCGACGACGGGGGCGTGGCGCGCGAGGGCGAGGGCATCGCCGCCCATGCCGCAGCCGAGATCGGCGATGCGGGGTGCGCCCTCGAAACGTTGCGCGCTGTGTGCGGCGACGATTCCACTCGACGCTTGCTCGGCGGCGGTTCGGTCGCAGAAGAGCTGGTCGCCATCGGGGAACTTCGAGGCGGCGGTGCGACGGCCGAGAGCGAGGGCGAGGGCAGCTCGAGCGTCGGCGGGTTCGTTGGTCTTGCGGAGCTGGTCGATGACGCGCAGCTGATCGGAGCCGGCGGCGAGCAGGGATGTCGCCTGCTCGGTCGCGTCGATGCCGGGCGGAGAGCGGAGCCAGGCCAGTTGCTGTGTATTCATGAAAC
>JABIST010000294.1 GCA_018700215.1 Dehalococcoidia bacterium
CCGCCGGTGTGGTGGGCGGGCGGCCCGGAGAGCGCGGCGAAACGGGCGGCGAACTTCATCGCGAATGGATCGATTGAGCAGATTGCGGCGGTTTCGAAGATCTACCTCGATGAGTGGGAGACGGCACGGGCGAGCGATGCACCGAACGTGTATCGGCAGGACCAGCCGCTGCACGGGGGGACTCGACGGATTCTGATCTGCGACAGCGTGGAGGAGGCACGGGAGCGAGGGATTGCGGCGTACCACTCGTACCTGTCGCACTTCGCGAAGCCGGCGCCGGAGGGTGGCGATGCGACGAAGGGTGCGGCGGGCGCGTTCAACGAGATCGTGCGGCAGTCCGAGTGGTTCAAGCAGCAGCAGCACGAGGCGAAGCCGGAGGTGAGAGCGAACTCGGTAGCGACAATGCGGATCACGCCGGAGCAGGCGATCGACGCGGAGGCACTGCTGGTGGGGACTGTGGACACGGTGCGGGAGTACGTGGGGCGGTACGTGGAGGAGAGCGGCGCCAACTACTTTGTGGGAGCGTTCCAGTGGGGGAACCTGACGCACTCGGAGGCATCGAAGTCGCTGCGGTTGTTCTCGGAGCAGGTGATGCCGCAGTTCGCCGGTGCGGTGGTGACCGCGTAACCGTCTGATGCTGCTGTCAGCTATCATCACGCTCGGAATGCCGGTGAGGTCGCGGAGCGCGACCGGTCCTGGCTGAACGGAACCAGTCGGGAGCCGCTGCCGGTGGGAACGGGGAGCGTGATGACGAACGAATCAGAGCAGAGCGAGGGCGGGCAGTCCGAGCTAGAGCATGTGCAATCTCAGGTGAACGAGGCGATTGCGAAGCTGACCGGACCGGGTGAGCCGCTGATCGCGCTGGGGGCCGCGCTGCTGGTGTTCGTCGACGTCTTTGGCGCGATCATCTTCGAGGAGTACTCACTCCGGTACATGGGCTGGTTGCCGGCCGTGTTGATCATCGTGGCGATCGTTGCTCATCGATTCGGTGGCGTACGACTGCCGGTGGACTACGGGATGCTACTGGCCTCGTTGGCATTCGTCGCTGGCGTGATGGTGGCTCGTGATCTGATCTGGGACCTGCGAAACAACATCTTCGACGGGGGCGGCGGCACCGTCGTCTTCGCACTGATTGCGTGGGCGGGCGGCGCTGTGTCGCTGGTCGGTGCGTGGCAGGTGTGGGGTTCGATGTCGAATGACTCGTAGTACGGGGCGTCCGCCGGGACACCGGTGCGGCATGTCCCGCGCCAGGAGACTAGCCCACCCCGAGCAAGGTCAGGCGAGGAGTGAGGCCACTAGCCGAGATGGTGACGTGGTTTGAGTCCGACGCGTACACGCCTGAGCCGTCATCGTCGCAATACGCCCATTGGATGTGTCCGCCTCCAGTGCCGACGCTGACCGGGCCTGTGACGGTGTGGTGATCGTCCGCATGGTGCCCGTAGGTTTGCTCGGTGCCCCAACTGGTGGCGTCGTCCGTGCTCTTGACGTAGTAGGCGGTGAAGTCGGCCCCGGTCTGCTTCCACTGCGCGGACGTGCCCCGAAGATAGGCGACATAAATATCGTCGGTGGTTTGGTCGAGCGCGACGTTCACCATGTGCATGCCGTCGGTGTTCGCGATGGCGTTGGTTTTGCCGGTGATTGTCGGACCGCTGATGCTGTTCGGGTTGATCTCGTGGATCTGCAGATCGTCCCCGGTGGTCAGGGGATCGTCATGCGTAGCGAAGATGATCTTCCCGTCGGAGTGGCGGACCGCTCCGTGACTGTGGGGCATGGCAAGGAAGTCATCTCCGGTTACGGTCCACGCGCCGGTGGTCTGTTCGGTCCATGAATTCGCGGAGTGGTCGAACATCTTGACGGTCCACTGGAGCGAGCCCCGGTCGTAGTAGACGCCGCAGAGGTCGTCATCGTCGGCCGTACTTGCGGGGAAGAGATGAAGCTCGTCTACCTGAGTTGTCGACGAGTGATCCCAGGGGGATGCCTTCGACGTCCACGTGGCACCAGTGTCCGCGGACACGTAGAACCCCTCGCTCCCTGTTGTGGTGTCGAGGATCTGGTAGGCGACGCCGATGTTCCCGCTGCGCGAGACGCTGATCCAGGTTCGGTTGTATCGATCGGTGGCGTCATAAGTGAGCCCGATGGCGATACTGCGGATCGTCCCCCAGGTCTGCGCACTCACATCGAACGCGGCGTACTTGAGGGTGTCTCCAGCATCGTTGTCGAGCCAGGAGCAGTGGATCGAGTCGCTGCTGAGGCCGGGAGTAGCTGGCTCAAACCAGCAGTTGAAGCCGCCGATGCTGCCAGCCTCGGCGACGATCGCGCTGCCCCACCCACTGACGCCGGTGGACGTGGCACGAGCGCCGACATCCGAACTCCAGTCGACGTAGACATAGGCTCCGACGTTCTCCGATACCCAGAACGGTCCACCCTGACCGGGCAGCTTGAGTGTGGGATTCCCGTTGTTCGCGATCGTTACTTCGGCCACGCGCTGACCTCCCCGGCTCGACGGGTCCGCGACTTGGTTGCACCGCGAGTGTCGGAAACGCCAGAGATCGTTTCAAGGCGGCGACCTGGCCAGGGGAACGAAGGAGGAGTTCGATGTCGGGCGACTGTTCGCGCGTGAGGCGCTGCTAGTTCGTTAGGCCGAGGCTGGCGCGGATCTGGTTGTTGCGCGGCACTCGGTTCGTGGCGTTTGCGGTGGTTTCAAAACCCGATATCCATTGGGTCTGGATTCCCGTGGCGTTTGCGGTGGTTGGTGCTGGTGGGCGGTGTAAGTACGCCGTAGATACGCGCCGGGCACCTTCCACCTGACCGCCAACTCGACGTGGGCCGTGGCGTCCGCGGCATGATGGTGGTGGACCTGAGGGGACTCGAACCCCCGGCTCAACCAACACGAGGATCGTACACCGAATC
>JABIST010000295.1 GCA_018700215.1 Dehalococcoidia bacterium
GCACTGCTGATACTTCAGCTCGGAATTCTTCGTCGCGTCCCAGAACGGCTGCGTGTCCGGCTCCGGGAACTGCGGCATCGATCGATTTGGCATCTCGTTGCTCCTTCTCGTCCCGCGCCGTTAGTCCGCGGCCATGATCACGGTGCCGCCGGTGTGCGTCCCACCCAGCTGACCGCCGTTGCCGTGTGCGACTGCCAGCTTCGCGTTCGCCGCCTGCGAGGTGGACTCACCCCGAAGCTGTCGCGCGCTCTCCAGCAGCAGGAAGATGCCGCGCATCCCCGGGTGGTTCGATGACAGACCGCCACCATCCGTGTTCAGCGCCGGACCGCCCGGCATGTCGTACCGCAGCTTGCCGTCGGAGATATACTCCCCAACCTCGCCCTTCTTGCAGAAGCCAAGGTCCTCCAGGCACACCGCCACCGTGATCGTGAACGAGTCGTAGATCATCGCGATGTCCATCTCGGACGGCGTCACGCCCGCCTGAGCGAACGCAATCGGCGCGCCCTGCGCACCCGCGCTCGTCGTGATGTCTCCGCCGTTCTCACGGTACTTCGTCGCTTCGCCGCTACCGATCAGCCACACCGGCTTCTTCGCCGTGTCCTTCACCACGTCCTTGGACGCGATGATCACAGCCCCGCCGCCGTCACTCACCATGCAACACTCCAGCAGGTGCAGCGGATCCGCCAGCACTCGCGACTCCACCACGTCCTGCACCGTGATGTCGTTGATTCCCTGGAACTGCAGGTCGGTCATCGCCTGAACCGCCTGCGGGTTCCGCATCCCGTGATGACGCGTCGCCACCGAAATCTGCGCAAGCTGCTCGCTCGTCGTCCCGTACTCGTGCATGTGCCGATGCGCCACCATCGCGTAACCCGCGATCAGCGTCTGGCCGTACGGCGCTTCCATGTTCGCCTGCCAGCTCCCGCCGCCAGATGCGCCACCCGTCCCAATCGGCGTCCGCAGTGAAGCCGCCTTCGAGCCGTACGAGAGCACGGCCACGTTGCACTTGCCATCGGCAATGTCGCGCATCGCATGCGCCGCCTGGAATTCGTACGACGAACCACCAACCTGCGTCGTATCGATCACCGTCGGCTTAATCCCGAGGTACGCCGACAGGCCGAGCCCGCCACCACCCTCACCGTCCTGCGCGTCGTAGAGCGCGTCAATGTCGCTCCACTTCAGCCCGGCGTCATCCAGCGCCGCCTTGATCGAATGTGCCTTGATATTGATCGCCGATACATCCGGCGCGTACCGACTTGGGTACTCGTGGATGCCGACGATCGCGGCGTCACGTTGCTGGGCCACCAGTGCCTCCTCTGTGTGTTTTGCTTGCCTTCGTTATCACCATCGCGATACCCCCGTCAATCCACGAGCCTCACTCACTCACCCGCCACAGCCGCCAACTCAGCCAGGTCCGCCGCCATCGCCGCCCCAGTCGAGCGCAACATCCGACCTCCAATCGTCTGCACAAACACCCACGCGATCGGGTTCGTCGCCGCCACTGAGAACGTCAGCACCACGTCAGTCCCACCGTCGACAGCTTCGAGGTCATAGCGCATCTCGTACCGCCCTCCGGACTCCGTCGCCACGAGCACCAACTCACGAGGCGCCTCCCACCTCGTCACCTCCATCTCCTGGCTGTGCGAACGACCAAACACCGTGCGCGTCTGCCGCCATCGAGCACCCACCCCCTCGTGCGCTTCCCCGAGGAACTCCACCGACTCGTACGAGCCCACCCGTTCCGGATACTGCTCAATCGCGACCAGCACCTCCCACACTCGCTCCACTGGCCCCTCGAACCGCTGCCGTACTTGAACCTCTACCATCCCGCCTCCTCACATCGCCGCAGTATGCCGCATCGCCGCCGCCAGAACGTCTCGCCACGCCCCGTTATCCTGCATCCGAACCAAAGGAGCACCCGTGAGCGTCCGCATCGGCCTCGGCCTCGCCAACCTCCCCTTCGAATCTCCACGCGACCTCTGGCGTTGGATCGACCGCTGCGAGGACAGCCTCGTCGACTCTATCTGGCAGACCGACCGCCTCATCTCCAACCAGCCGATGCTCGAATCGATGAGCTTCATGGCCGCCCTCGCCGGTCGCACTGAGCGACTCAAGTTCGGCATGAACGTCGTCGTCCTCCCCTTCCGCGATCCCCTCGTCATCGCCAAGCAGTGCGCCACCATCGACTACCTCAGCAACGGCCGCCTCCTCCCCGCCTTCGGCGTCGGCCGCGCCAACGCACCGGAGTTCACCGGCGCCGCCCGCTCCGGCGCCAAGCGTGGCGCCTGGACTGACGAGGTGCTCCAGCTTTTCGCCCGCCTCTGGTCCGAAGACAGCGTCACTTTCGAGGGCGACCACATCACCTACGGTGGAGTCACCATCGAGCCCAAACCCATCCAGTCCCCGCTTCCCATCTGGATCGGCGGCTCATCGAAAGCCGCCATCCGCAGAACCGCCCGCTACGGCAGCGGCTGGCTCAGCGGCGTCCAGGCGCCCGCCCAGATCGCCCCCGTCATCGCCGCCATCCGCGAGCAATCCGCCGCCGAGGGCCGCCCCATCGACGATGATCACTACGGCGCCGGATTCGCCTACCGCTTCGGCTCCTGGGACGACCCCATCGTCCAGCGCACCGCCGCCGCCCTCTCCCGCGTCGCCGACGCCGGCGACCCCCGCGACTACATCGCCGTCGGCGACGCCTCCGATATCCGCGCCCGCCTCGACGAATACCTCGCCGCCGGCGCCTCCAAGTTTGTCCTCCGCCCCCTCGCCGAAACCCCCGAGGAAGTCTTCGCCCAGACCGACCGCCTCATCGAAGAAGTCATCCCCGCCGTCCACATCTGACACGCCCCGCTACTCAACCGGTGCCAGCACGTACTCCCCGATCGGCAGCTCAGCGAGGAAAGCGGCTGGATCCGTAACACCGCACGACCCGGTCCACCGGACGATCCCGCCATCGGCGTTCGCAGCAACGGCAATCAGCTGTGAGTTCGTACGAACAAAGACCAGGACGTAGTCACCAACAGGGCCGAGCGGATCGCCCGGCGGCGGCTCCACACGATAGGCGGCAAGCAGCGCGAGTCCTGGAACAGCGAATCCATCGACGACCGGTCCAATTGAGACAGCCGGTTCGAACGAAGAATGGCAACCCGAGAGAGCAAACACATCAATCGGCGTGCCCACTGCGACGCCGGTCGGGCACACCGGGCCCGGAATCGGATCCGATGTGACTTTGCATGGGGCCTCGAAGTATTCCAACTTCCCCTCGACATAGGCCACGTCGGCCGCGAGGATCGCCGAGGCCAACTCGTCGAGGGCTTCGATCCCAATCCGGCGCTCGGGCGGACTCACGGTCGCGTCTGGCTCCAACGTCCTCTCCGCAACCACCGTCGCAACGGTCGTCGGTTCGATCGGCGGCACACTCGTCGCAGTCGAGGTCAGCGCCACTGACGACGGATCGTCGCTGCATGCCACAACCACCGCAGCCACCAACAACAACGCGACGCGCAAGCCTAGCCGCACGCTACACCCGCCGCGCGATCGACACGGCGTAGCTATCGAAGCGTGCCCGCAACGTCCGACGCGTCAGCGACGTCAGCCCCACATCGTGCAGCTGCGCCACCTGCGGACCGCCGCCCGGCAGCATCTCAATCACCCCCAGCGCGTCCCACACCGGATGCTGCTCCTCGCCAGCTACCGCCTCGTACAACTCGCGAAACTGCTCCGCCGCCTTCAACCCGTGCGACGCCACCAGGTTCTGCCGGCACCACGCCACATCATTCCCCGGCGGACCCACCGAGGCGTTCGTCCAGTCCACCACACCGCTCAACCGCCCGCGCGACCACACCACGTTCATCGGGTGATAGTCCCGATGAATGAACCGTGCCTTCACCCGCGGCCGC
The DNA here is from genome assembly GCA_018700215.1 of Dehalococcoidia bacterium. Lineage (GTDB taxonomy): Bacteria > Chloroflexota > Dehalococcoidia > UBA2979 > UBA2979 > JABIST01. The sequence continues at coordinate 3,900 of JABIST010000295.1, forward strand.
CGCCCCTGCGCCAGCGCAATCACCGCCGCCCACGCCTCCGGCTCGCGAGTCCACCTCGGCGCCTCCAGCTCATCGAGGTCCGCCCACGTCTGGTACCGCTGCAGTTCCGCCACCTCCGCGTCATCCACCGCATGAATCGCCGGCAACACCTCCGCCATCTGCCGCAGCCACCCATCGAGATCGCGCGGCTCCATCCGCACTCGCCCCGGCACCCGCGACATCAGCACCGCAGGCACGTCACACTCGCTCCCATCCGCGTCCACCGCGATCAACTCCGGCGTCGCCACCTCCGCCCGACTCGCCAGCCGCAACGCTCGCGCCTCCCGAGGCGCCAGATCCGGCTCCCGAGCCAGCCAGTCCGCCCGCACATACCGACGCAGCACAACCCGCTCGCGCGCCCCTCGACGCCGCTCCACCACCAGCTCATGCATCGCCGAGGAAGTCCCACCCCTCAGCCGCCGCGCAGAAACCACCCGCGCGCCATCACCAACAGCACGCGCCGCCCACTCCAACGCCTCCCCGGGAGGCCGCCGCGTCAAGAAACCTTCGAGTTGCTCCGCCACCCGCTCATGCTACCGACCGACGAGCGTGTACCGCCGCCTCAACCACCGGACGCGAAGCGTCCAGAGCGTGCCGAAGGCACCTAGTGCGCGAGCGCACCCATCGGGTCCCATGCCGGCAGCACGATCGGCTCCTGCGCCAGCGCAGCCTGCAGATCCGCCGGCAAATCCTCGCGACGAACCGCGACCTCGAACATGTACTCGTCGAACCACGAATCGTTCATCACGTAGAAACCCTTGCGACCGTTCTTGTCGCCCCACGAGTTCTCCACCCGCCACCGACGAGCCACGTCGTCCACCACGTCCACGCCCGTGAACAACATCGCGTGGGTCATGAACGTCTGGTGATACCGCAGGCGCTCAGCCTTATCCAGGTCAAAGTCGGTGCCGTACAGCGCGCCGTAATCAAACATCTCCGCATCCCAGATGCCCTCGTCGCGCTGCATCATCTTGCCAACGTCGCAGCCCATCCACACCGGCTCGCCACGCTCCACGATCGAGCGCTTCGTCAGCTCCTTCATCACGTCCACCTCAACATTGAGGTACCGCACCGGCTCCCCGCCCACGACGTTTCCGAGGTACTCCACCGTGTACGTCCGCCCGTACGGGCTCCCCGGTCGCGGGTCGTTCACCAGCGCCACGTAGTCGTCGAACGGAATGTTCACGTACTTCGCCGCGAAATCCTGCGGCGTCATCTCCCCGTCGCGATGGAAGTTGTCGTCCTTGTCCTTCCACTGCCAATCGAACCGCTCCGGCGGTGTGCCGAGGTGAATCGCCAGCATCCGATAGATCGCGTCCAGCACCCCATCCTTCGTCTCTCGCAGCGCATCTACCGAGGCGCCCGCCTCGTGCTGCGCCCGGATATCCCGAGCGCCCTCGCGCAACTTCTGCACCAGGTGCCGGTTCATCGGCAGTGTCTGCTCGGAACTCTTCGTCTCCGGCATCACCGCCTTCGGCACCAGCCCGTACTTCTTCACCAGGCTCGCGAACATGTTCCACTGCCCGCCGTCGTCCACCGGGTGCGCCAACAGCCACGCCACCACTCGGTCGTCCACCGGCCGGTCCGCCGTCTCGATCATCGCCTCGAGGAAATAGTTGGCCCGCTCGAACTTGTCCCAGAAGAACAGGTACGTCTGCGAAAACTCGAACTCCTTCAACCCCATCTGCTCCATCGAACCCACCCGGAACAGGTTCATCCCCGCGAACAGCCAGCAGCGCCCAGACTGCTTCTGATCCGTCACGCTCCACTTATCGAGCAGATGCGAGAACGTGTGGTCCGTCGACGTCACCACCTCGCGGTTCACCGCCACCGCGTCGATCGGGTTCCGCGTCACCGCATTCTGCGCCAGCCGGTTCCGAGGCTCGGCGTCGAACGCTCGACGCAGCGCCGCCGCGCGCTCGCCACCCAGCACGCCCGGCACGGATCGCGCAGTTTCAGTCTTCGCAGAAGTTTCGAGAGTCATTGGGTACCGCCTCGCCAAGGGTGCTCGGTTGCTAGCTAATCAATACCCGGACGGTCCCCACGGAAGCAATCAATCTCACATTGAAACTATCGGCAGACTGACACCACACTCTTTATGCCTCCACCCCCGCGGCACCTGAATCTTCGCTGATGATCTAGTACAGCACCTGCTCCGCCATCAGCCGCCTCAGCACGGCCTTCGCAGGCGCCTACGATCGAACCGCCGTCGACGTCTCCAGCCCCACCGCCGCTGGCACCTCGTACCGACGAACCTCGCTCGCCTCGCCTAGCTTCGCGACCGCGCCCTGGAACAGATCCGATACAAGGAATGCGTCCGCCGCCTCAGCGGACTCCCATACGTAGTTGCCGCCATACTCCCGCGTCTCGGGGTCGAGCACGAACGCCTTCGTCACCAGCCCCGCCAACCCCTCGTACATTGGCGCTCGATCACGCGCGAGCTGCCGCATCGCTTCCCAGTCAGTCGTCTCCGGCAAGACGAATCGAATGCTCAGTGCATACATCGAGTGCTCCTCATCCCTGGGTGAAACGCATCGCCGACGACTAGTACAGCACCTGCTCCGCCATCAGCCCGCCGACCTCGTCGCTCGACAGTCCGAGGATCTCCGTCGCGATCTCGAACGTGTGCTCCCCCAGCAACGGCGCCGCTCGCTGCGGCTCGCACGGCGTCACCGACATCTTGAACCCCGACCCGTCGTACGCCCGTCGCCCGGCTTCGGAATGATCGAGGTACCTGAAGTACTCCCGCTCCACCAACTGCTCGTCCGCCAGCACCTCGCTCGCGCTCAGCACCAGCCCCGCCGGTACGCCTGCCGCCTGCAGCGCCGCCAGCGCCGCGTCGCCATCCGCAGCCGCCGCCCACGCCGCGATCAGCTCGTCCAGCGCCTCTTCGTTCGCCTTTCGATCAGCCAGCGACGCGAATCGGGCATCGTCCGCCCATTCCGCGTGCCCGCACACCGAGGCCAGCGCACGCCACTGCTCATCCTCGATGCACCCAATCGCCAACCAGCGATCCGGTCGCTCCGCGCCATCCTTCACCTGGTACGCCGCGTGCGGCGCCGCGTACGGCACGTGGTTCCCCGCGCGCAGATACTCCCCGCCGCCGTTCACGGTGGCGAACATCGGTCCAGCCGTCGCCGCCACCGATGACTCAAGCTGCGACATATCGATCATCTGCCCCTCGCCAGTCCGTCGCTTGTGGAACAGCGCCGCCAGAATCGCCGTCACCCCGTGGATCGGATTCACCACGTAGTCCGGATAGTTCGTCCCCACCCCCGCCGGCGGGTTCCCCTCAGCGCCCGAGAGGTAGTTCACCCCGGCCACCGTGGACAGGATCGAGCCGAAGCCGCCGAACTCAGAGTGCGGACCCGTCATCCCCTGCATCGGCTGGTACACCGCGATGATCCCCGGGTTCACCTCACGCACCTGATCCCACGTCATCCCAATCTGACGAATCGCCCGAGGCGTGAAGTTCGTCATCATGATGTCGGCCCACTTCACCAGCTCCATCCCCAGCTCGTGGCCCCGCTCCATCGTCAGATCGATCGTGATGCTCTTCTTGTCGGAGTTGAAATTGTTGTAGTAGCCGGACAGATTCAGTCCCTCCGCACCAACCGGCCGAGGCGGCGCTACCCGCAGCCCATCTGGCCGCTTCTCCGTCTCCACTCGCACCAGGTTGGCGCCCATGCCCGCCAGCGTTCGAGTGCAAATCGGCCCCGCACCGAACCACGTCAGATCCAGGACCTTCACACCATCCAGCACGCCCGGCGTTTGGCTGTTCCCGTCCGTTCCGTTCGTCATGACCTCACACCTCCGGCAGCCAGCTCAGCCAGCTCGCCCGCATCCACGCCAAGCTCCGAGAAGATCTCGTTGTTATGTTCACCCAACAGCGGTGCCGCCCGGCGCAACTCCGCCGGCGTTCCCTGCAACTGCCATTGCGGCCCCGGATAGCGCAGCGTCACCCCGCGCCCCGGATCATCCAGATTCACAAACCAGTCGCGCGCCTCAAGCTGCGGGCTCGCCAGGATGTCCTGTGGCGTGTTCACCATCCCCACCAGGATTCGCCGCTGCTGCCCCTCCTCGTACAGGTACAGCTTCGGATGCTTCGCGCAGAACGCCCGCACCACCTCATCCAGGTGCTGCAGCACCTCCAGTGCGGCTCCGGCCTGCTCCGGATCTGACATCAGCGACATGATGAAATTCGTGTTCATCTTCTCCCGGATGAACGTGGGGTACGGCTCCTCGGTCAGGTCTTGAGCGTCGCCGGTCTCGTCCATGAAGCTCACAAGGCCGACGAACCCCGCACCCGCGATCCCCGAGGCCATCATGTACACGTGGCCGTCAGCCGTGTCGTACAACCCCGTCCCGGGAATCGTGAAGCCCCGCATCGGCACCCCACGCTCCCGGTTCGTTCCCAGGATGTCCGCCTGCATCATCGCCGTCTCCTGAGCAATCGATAGCGCCTCCTGCATCGATACCTCGACGCGCTGCCCCACACCCGTCGACTGGTGATACACCAGCGCACCCATCGTCCCCGCCGCTGCATCAATCGAGGCGCAGTGGTACCCCTGCATATCCGGCAACTGCTCCGGCGGCCCCTCCGAGGTTCCCGCTAGCGTCATCGCCCCCGACATCGCGCAACCCACGATGTCCGAGTACGCCCAGTTCGCCCGCGGCCCCGTCAGCCCCCACCCGGTCACCGAGGTGTGAATGATGTCCGCCTTCGCCGCCGTCAGATCGTCCGTCGTCAGCTTCAGCCGCGCCGCCTCATCGGGACTCAGCGAATCCATCACCACATCCGCCGTCTTCACCAGCTCCAGGTACAGCTCACGACCGCGCGGCGTATCCAGGTCCAGCGTCACCCCGCGCTTGTTCGCGTTCAGCAGCAGGAACTGCAACGCGGACTCTGGCGCATCCACCTCGGGTAGAAACGGCGCCCACTGCCGCGCCGGATCGCCCTCCGGCGGCTCCACCTTGATCACGTCCGCACCCAGATCCGCCAGCAGCCGACCGGCGTAATGCCCAATCGGCCCGCTCGCATCAATGATCCGCACACCTTCGAGTGCCATCGCCATGAGGCCACCTTCCCTGCCGCCGGATTATGCGCGCCTCACGCGCACCTCGCGAGTCTTCGCCGTTCACAGCGTAGAATCATCTCCGCATCTCGGGAGGGCTCGCATGAAACTCGGCTTCAGCATCGGTTACTCAGGCGCCGAAATGGCGCTCCCCATGGACATGATCCTGCAGGCCGAACGCCTCGGCTACGACTCCGTCTGGACCGCCGAAGCCTACGGCTCGGACGCCATCTCGCCGCTCGCCTACATCGCCGCCAAGACCGAGCGCATCCGTCTCGGCACCGGCATCATCCAGCTCGCCGCCCGCACCCCCGCCGCCACCGCCATGGCCGCCCAGACCGTCGATGCGCTCGCCGGCGGCGGCCGCTTCATACTCGGCCTCGGCGTCTCCGGCCCGCAGATCGTCGAGGGCTGGTACGGCCAGCCGTGGGGCAAGCCGTACTGGCGCATCCGCGACTACGTCTCGATCATGAAAAAAATCTTCGCCCGCGATGAACCCGTCTCCCACGAGGGCCGCGAAATCTCCCTCCCCTTCACCGGCGAAGGTGCGCTCGGCATCGGCAAGCCGCTCATGTCCATCCTCCACACCAACCCCCATCTCCCGATCTTCCTCGGCAGCGGCGGCCCCGCCAACCTCCGCATGGCCGGCGAACTCTGCGATGGCCTGCTCCCCCTCGGCTTCGTCCCCAGCCGCGCCGCCGAGTACCGCGCGTCGATCGAAGAAGGCTTCGCCAAAGCCGGCAACGGCAAGGGCTGGGACACCTTCGAGATTCAGACCAGCGTCTCCGTCAACGTCACCGATGATGTTCGCGGCGCACTCCGCGCGCTCAAGCCCGGCGTCGCCCTCTACGTCGGCGGCATGGGCCACAAGAACGTCAACTTCCACAAGGAACAGATGATCAAGCGCGGCTACGGCGAAGCCGCCGAGCGCATCCAGGAGCTCTACCTCGCCGGCCGCAAAGCCGAAGCCCTCGAGGAGGTCCCCGACGACTTCCTCGATGAAGGCGCGCTCATCGGCCCGCCCGACCGCATCCGCGAGCGCTACCGCGCCTGGGCCGACTCCGGCGTCACCGGCATCACCGTCGCCACCCGCCAGCCCGAAGCCCTCGACCTCATGGCCGAAGTCGCCGAGGTACAGCCAGTCGGAGCGTCATCCTGAGCGACTCAAAGATCTACACCCGCACCGGCGACGATGGAGAGACCGGCCTCTTCGGTGGACCGCGCGTCTCCAAAGACGACATCCGCATCGAGGCCTACGGCACCGTCGACGAACTCAACTCGCTCCTCGGCGTCGCCGCCTCCGTAACCGAACACGAAGACCTCGCGGGCTGGCTCACCGTCATCCAGTCCAACCTCTTCGACATCGGCGGCGAACTCGCCACCCCCGACATCGAGCAGCGCATCGAGCGCGACCAGCCCGTCGGCCCCCGCGTCACCGACGAAGACGTCGCCACACTCGAGGGTTGGATCGACACCCTCGATGAAGAAATCGAGCCGCTCCAGCGCTTCATCCTCCCCGGCGGCGATCCCGCCGCCGCTCAGCTCCACCTCGCCCGTACCGTCTGCCGCCGCGCCGAAC
>JABIST010000416.1 GCA_018700215.1 Dehalococcoidia bacterium
CCGCAAACTCGCTGTCTGGTGCCGAATGCGGGGAGTGGTGAACGCACGGCTGGTGGCGCAGATCGTGGAGCGCGGTGGGCGCGCGGTGGGTGTGAGCGGCATCGATGGTGGCTCGATTCGGGCGGAACGCTACGACGAGCGTCTGGGGTTCGTGGGGCGGGTGACGGAGGTGGATGCTTCGTTTTTCACGTCGCTGGTGGATGCGGGTGTGGTGCCGGTGGTGGCGCCGATTGGGCTGGAAGCGCCGTCACAGCCACTGAACATCAACGCGGATACGGTGGCGGGCGAGCTGGCGCGAGCGGTGGAGGCGGAGCGGCTGCTGTTCTTGACGAATGTTGATGGCCTGATGGACGCGTCCGGTGCGGTGATTCGGGCGGTTGGAGTGAGTCAGGCGGCGGCACTGCGTGAGGAAGGTGTGCTGATGGGTGGTATGATTCCTAAGATTGAAGCCTGCTTCCGCGCTGCGGAAGTGGGTGCCGAGGCCTACATCGCGAACGGTACGCTGCCCGGAACGGTGCGCGGGCTGTTCTCAGGTGAGCGACCCGGCACACGTGTGGGAGGGAACTGACTCTGGGATTCTTCGACGACCGCGAACGTGGCGACCTTGGTCCGCCTCCCGAGCCTTTTCGCATTGGTGGTGGTGGCGGTGAATTCAGATCTCCGGTTCCACTTCGGTGGATCGGGATCGGCGTCACGCTCCTCGTGGGCTTCATCATCATCAATGTCTTCAAGGGCATCTACGTCGATCTCTTGTGGTTCGATTCCGTTGGATTTGAAAGCGTGTATCGGCGGGTGCTGTTCGCGCGGGTCGCGCTGTTCTTCATTGGCGCGGGGATCACCGTGGCGGTGCTGGGACTGAACATCTGGCTGGCGCGGCGGTTAGCGCCAAAGGGGCCAGAAGAGTCGTTCATCGAAGAGGTGGACGTTCAGGCGTTGCGGCGAATAGTCACGGTGCTGCTGATCGCGGGGACGCTGTTCCTTGCCGTGATTTTTGGTTCGGTGGCCGGCGGCGCGTGGGAGACCATCCTGTCGTGGCTGAACAGTGTGGAATTCGGGAAGACCGATGCGGCGTTTGAACGCGACATCGCCTTCTACATGTTTGATCTACCTGCGTACCAGCTCATTCAGGGCTGGGTGATGGGCTTGGTGATTGTCTCGACGTTGGCGTCCGCGGCGGTCTATGCGTTGTCGCTTTCGCTGCAGGGCTTCGAACTGAACGTGACTCGCGGGATGCGCATCCACATTTCCGTACTGGTGGGGTTGGTGCTGCTGCTGGTGGCCGCGAGCACGTACCTCAGCATCTTCGAATTGGTGCTCTCGAACGGCGGGATCGTCTTCGGAGCGACGTACACGGACGTGAATGCTCGACTGCCGGTCCGGTACATCTTGATCGCGTTGGCGCTGTTCGCGGGTCTGGCGACGATTGCGAATGCATTCCTCTCACGCGACGGCTACCGGCTACCGCTGTTCGCGTTCGGGCTGTGGGCGATCACCGGTGTGGTAGGCGGCGTGGTCTATCCGAATTTCGTGCAGTCGTTCCAGGTGGACCCGAACGAGCGCGAACGTGAAGAACTCTTCATCGCGCGCAACATTGAGGCGACGCGATTCGCCTACGGGCTGGACGAGATTGTCCAGACTGACTTCCCGGCGGAGCAGAGCGTCACGATCGAAGCGATTGAGGCGAACCCGCAGACGCTGGACAATATCCGGCTGCTGGACCCCCGTCCGCTGCGAGACACGTTCAACCAGGTGCAGGCAATCCGACAGTTTTACAAGTTCACCGATGTGGACGTAGACCGTTATGTCCTAGACGGTCAGTTGCGGCAGGTGATGCTTTCCGCGCGTGAGCTGGACATCAGTGGTGCGCAGCAGCGGAACTGGACGCAGGAGCGGTTGCAGCTCACCCACGGTTTCGGAGCGGTGGTGGCGCCGGTGAACGAAGTGTTGGAAGAGGGCCTCCCCGACTTCATCACGCAAGATATCCCGCCGGTCAGCACCCTGCTTGAGCTCTCGGTGGAAGGGGCACGCATCTACTTCGGTGAGATCACGGACCAGTACGTGATCGTGAATTCGAACGAACCGGAATTTGACTATCCGCTGGGGGATGGCAACGCGGAGGTCTCTTACGAGCCGGATCGTGGCATTGAGCTTTCGTCGTTTGCACGGAAGCTTGCTCTCTCGTGGGAGCTCGGCGACACCAACATCCTGATTTCGAGCCAAATCAACAGTGACTCGAAGCTCCTGATTCATCGGAACATCCAAGAACGGATCGACAAGGTCGCACCGTTCATCGTGCTGGACCGCGACCCGTACATGGTGATCTTGGACGGACGGATCCAGTGGATCCAGTCTGCTTACACGACGTCCGAGCGATTCCCCTACTCGCAGCCTCGCGGCCAGGTGAATTACATCCGGGACAGCGTGAAGATTGTGATGGACGCGGTTACGGGAGACCTGACGTTCTACCTGATCGACTCGAGTGATCCGGTGGCTGCGACGTGGGCGAAGATCTTCCCGGACCTCTTTACTGACGATAGCGAGATGCCGACCGCGATCCGAGAGCACCTGCGTTACCCGCTGGATCTGTTCTCGCTGCAATCGAACCTGTATCTGCGGTACCACATCACCGATCCGGACGTGTTCTTCATTGGCGAGGATTTCTGGAACATCCCGACCGAGCGATTTGGCCAGCAAGAGCAGCCGGTGGAGCCGTACTACGTATTGATGACACTGCCGACTGAACAGGCGGAGGCACGCGAGCATCTGGAGTTTGCGCTGATCATGCCGTTCACGCCGCGCAACCGGCAGAACACGGTGGCGTGGCTGGCCGGCCGGTCCGACGAGGACGCGTACGGCACGCTGCGAGCTTATCGTTTCCCGACTGACGACCTGGTATTTGGCCCAGCACAGATTGAGGCACGGATCGACCAGAACCCAGGTATCTCGCAGCAGATGACGCTGTGGGACCAGGGAGGTTCCGAGGTCATCCGAGGCAATTTGCTGATGATCCCAATCGGCCAGTCGTTCTTGTTCGTCGAGCCGATCTATCTGCAAGCTGACACATCGCGGCTGCCTGAGCTGGTGCGCGTGGTTGTGGCCAACGGCAACGCAATCGCAATGGAGCAGACGTTCGACCGTGCACTGGACGTGGTGTTGGGCCGCGCGCAGTCGAGCCTGCCAGGTGGAAGCGACGCTGGTGGCACCACGCCGGACGCGACGCCAACACCGACACCGGCGCCTGGATCAGAGACGCCGAGCGGCGATGTGGACCAGTTGCTGGAGGATGCACGCGACGCGGTCGATGAGGTCGAAGCAGACCTCGATCGTTTGCGTGCGCTGCTCGATGCACTCGAGCGGGCGCAGGCGGAGAGCAGCAACTAGCTCTCTAACGACCCATTCAGTGCAGGCGAGCAGGCGACCTCGACGGTTCGTCGCGGTACGCTGTCGCTCCCTGTTTGCAAGCGAGGAGTCAGCACGATGTCCGATATCCCCACACGCGAAGCGGCGATCCACATGTTCACGGGACGTCGTGTGCCGATCACGCTGGTGCGGGGCGAGGGCACGCGTATCTGGGACTCCGACGGTCAGGAGTACCTCGATTTCATCGCGGGTATTTCTTCGGACACGCTGGGGCACGGCGATACCGGCCTCGCTGATGCGATCTCGGAGCAGGCACGGACGCTGATTCACGTCTCGAACATCTTCTACAGCGAGCCGCAGATTGAGCTGGGCGAGATGCTGGTGGCGAACTCGGCGCTGGACCGGGTGTTCTTCTGCAACTCGGGAGCCGAGGCGAACGAGGCGGCGATCAAGCTGGCTCGGAAGTGGGGCATCCAGAACCGCGACGGCGCGTACGAGATTATTTCGACGAACAACAGCTTCCACGGCCGGACGATGACGACGGTCGCAGCAACTGGTACACCCGCGTATCGGGAGCCGTTTGGGCCACCGACGCCGGGCTTCGTCTTCGTGGACTACGACAACATGGAGCAGCTACGCGAGGCGACGACGCCGCGGACGGCAGCGATCATGCTGGAACCAGTGCAGGGCGAGGGCGGCGTGAACGTGCCAGCCTCGGACTATCTGCAGCAGGTACGGGCGTGGTGCGACGAGCAAGGCATCTTGCTGATCCTCGATGAGATTCAGACGGGGATGGGCCGCTCTGGGACGCTGTGGGCGTACGAGCAGGCGGGGATCGAGCCGGACATCATGACCTCGGCGAAGGGCCTTGCAGGCGGCGTGCCGATCGGCG
>JABIST010000296.1 GCA_018700215.1 Dehalococcoidia bacterium
CGGGACCAGCGGGAGGCCGAGACCTGAGATGCCCTGGCGCTCGGCGCCGTGACAGGCGGAGCAATTAATGACATAGAACTCGGCGGCGGTCTTGCCGCCGAAGAGCGGACCGTCATCAGGTGCGGCCGTCGCAGCGCTAGTGGCGTCGTCACTCGGGGCCTTGGTGGCGTCGCCACTGCTGGAGTCCGAGCCACCGCAGGCGGAGAGGAGCAGCGCGAGCGCCGCGACTCCGGCGGGAATTCCAATACGTAGTACTCGCTTCTGCATTTCGCCTCCTGAATGCGTGTTTGACCGAGGTCATTTCGTCTTTGTGATTGTCGGCACTAAGTATTGTGCAGGCTAGCTCCCAATGGGCCCAAGAGGGAGGGACCTTAGTCCCACGCTGCTCCCATCGTGGCATCTCGCAGGCCTGCGACCAGAGCTGAATGGGAAGTGTCAGGACTCCATCAGCATGTAGGGGCGCTCAAGAAGCTGAGCAACGCGGCCCAGGAAGCGCGCGGCGGGGGCACCGTCCACGACACGATGGTCGAAGGTGAGGCTGAGGGTGGTGACCTGACCGACCTCGATGCCGTCGTCACCCGCGACAGGCTGCTTGCGGACGCGGCCGATACCGAGGATGGCGGTCTGTGGTGGATTGATGATCGGAGTAAATGCATCTACCTCGAAGGATTCGAGCGACGTGACGGTGAAGGTGCCATCGGTGACGTCGATGGCGGTGAGTTCGTTGTTGTCGGTCTTGCGGGAGAGGGCGACGAAGTCAGTGGCGACATCCTGGAGTGGGCGGGAGTCGGCGTTGCGAACGACGGGGACCATGAGGCCTTCGGCGGCATCAGCGGCAAAACCGATGTTGATGGCGGTGTTGTGGACGATGCGATCGCCCTCAAGGCGTGCGTTGAGCGCGGGATGCTCGCGGAGTGCGCGGGCGGCGGCCCGGATGATCAGGGCGGTGAGGGTGACGACGGTGCGGTCACCTCGCCATTCGCGCGAGAGGCCGCTGGCCATCCGGACGGCCTCATCCACGCGGACTTCGCTGCTGAGGGTGAGCTGGGCGCTGTCACGGAGGCTCTGAGCCATGCGTTCGCCGATGGCACGGCGACGGCCGGCATAGGCGGTGATTTCGACGAGCGATTCTGCTGCAGCAACTTCAGGATCGATCGATGGAGGCGCCTCGGGAGTTGCCGGCGGCTCTGATGCGGCGGCGGCGGGCAGCTCGATTGCTGGGGGCGGCTCGGGAGTTTGCGAGGGTGGCGGTGGCGCCGGTGCCGGTGCCGGCGGAGGTGGTGCAGCCTCGACAGCCCGGATGTCTGATTCGGTGATACGACCGGCGGGGCCGGTGCCGGTGACGGCAGTGAGGTCGATGCCGAGCTGCAGCGCGAGGCGGCGAGCGTAGGGGCTGGCAACAACGCGCGTTGCCGTGGTGGTTGCGGCAGGGTTCGGCGCGGCAGGTACGAAGGTCTCGGGAGCTGGTGGGGCGTCGATGGCGGGAGGCAAGGGCGGAGGCGGAAGGACGGCTGGCAGGAGCGGGGCGGCGGAGACGGCGGGAGCGAGGGCTGGCGGCTCGACCGTGGGTGCGGAGTCGCCGTTCGTCGAAGGATCGGCGCTGGCAGCGGCAGGGTCGCGGTACTCCTCGGCGGGTTCGCTCCACTGCATGGCGACGGTGTCGCGGAGTGATTGCGGGACGTCTTCGCCAGCGGCGGTGACGCAGGCGACGACGGCGCCGGGACGGAGTCGGATGCAGTCACCGACGAGGTGATGGAGGGTCCCGGCGGATTCGGTCTCGACGTCTTGCAGCACCTTTTCGATGTCCATCTCGAAGATTGAGGCGCCGACCGTGACGGTGGCGCCGTCCGCGACGAGCCAGCGGGTGAGGACGGCGTCCTCCATGATCATGCCGATCTTGGGGAGATGGATTGATTCAGGCATGGTGCTAGCCGTTCACGACGCCGAGGGCGGACTCGTAGATGTCGTCTGCGTTGACGAGCCACGCCTGCTCGAGCGGCGGGCTGTACGGCACGGGGCTGAACGGGCCGCCGAGACGACGTGGTGGGGCATCGAGGTAATCGAATGCCTGGTCGGCGACCTGGGCGTTGATTTCGGCGCCGATGCCGGCGAACTCGACGGCCTCGTGGACGGTGAGGAGGCGGTGGGTCTTCTTCACCGATTCGACGATGGTGTCGGTGTCGAGCGGCTGGAGGGTACGAGGGTCGATCACCTCGGCCTCGATGCCTTGCTCCGCGAGGCGGTCGGCGGCTTTGAGGGCTTCGTGAACCATGTAGGCGGTGGCGACGATGGTGAGGTCGGTGCCTTCGCGCATGATGCGGGCCTTGCCGAGAGGAACGATGTACTCGCCCTCGGGGACGGGACCGCGAAGACCGGAGCAGCGCTTGTGCATGATGACGAAGACCGGGTTGTCGTCGCGCATGGCAGCGGTCATCAGGCCTTTGGCGTCCTCGGCGGTAGAGGGCATGACGACCTTGATCCCTGGGATGTGGCAGAGGAGGGCTTCGAGACTTTGAGAGTGCTGGGCGGCCATGCCGGTGCCAGCACCGGCGTTGGCGAGCACGGTGAGCGGGAGCACTGCCTTGCCGCCGAACATGTACTTCATCTTCGCCATCTGGTTGAGGATCTGATCGAAGCAGACGCCAATGAAGTCGACAAACATCATCGAGACGACGGGGCGGAGGCCCTGTGAGGCGGCGCCAGTGGCGAGGCCGGCGATGGCGTTTTCGGAGATGGGCGTATCGATGATGCGGCGTGGGCCGAACTCCTGGAGGACGCCGGCGGTGATGCCGAAGACATCACCGCGCTCGGCGAGGTCGATGCCAGCGGCGAAAACGCGCTCGTCGCGGCGCATCTCCTGCTTGAGCGCCTCGTTGATGGCTTCGCGGTAGGAGATGACGTGGCCGGCAGTGGCGACGGCGGGTTCGACTGTGGTGGTCATTAGGTGACTCCCAGGGCGGGCTCGGTGTAGACGTCTGTAAGCAGCTCACGGACGTCCGGGTAGGGTGCGGCATCAGCGAAAGCGATGGCCTCTTCGACGGTGGCGCGGACCTCGTCAGCGATGCGCTCGGCGCCTTCCCCGCTGAGGATGGAGCGCTGGATGAGCGTGCCGAGGAGGATGTCGATCGGGTCGCGCTGTCGCCAGCGGGCACGCTCTTCCTCGGAGCGCGGGTCGCCCTCGGATCGACCGGTGTGGTTGTAGTAGCGGTAGGTGTCCGCCTCCACGATAGAGGGGCCCTGTCCGCTGCGGGCGCGGTCGATCGCTTCGCCTGCGGCCTCGTGGACCGCGAGGACGTCCTGTCCATCGACGGTGACGCCGGGGATGCCATAGGCGGCAGCGCGGTCCGAGAGGCGGGTGACGGCACCCTGGCGATGCTGAGCGGTGAATTCGCCGTAGTGGTTGTTTTCGATGATGAAGACGGCTGGGAGTTTCATGGCGGCGGCGAAGTTAACGGCTTCGTGCCAGGTGCCCTCGTTCGTCGAGCCGTCGCCGGAGAAGCAGACGGAGACGCCCTCGGAGCCGGTGTACTGAGCGGCGCAG
>JABIST010000269.1 GCA_018700215.1 Dehalococcoidia bacterium
ATCGCCAAGGCCGAAGCCGAGATCGGCATGATCCCCGCCGAAGCCGTCCCCGAGATCGAACGCAAGGCCGACCTTTCGCTCTTCAACATCGACAACATCATCGAGGGCCTGCGAGTCACTGGTCACGGCCTCGTCCCCGTCATCTGGGAATTCGACCGCATCTGTGACGGCGACGCTGGCGGTTACATCCACTGGGGCGCCACCACTCAGAACATCACCCAGACCGGCACCATCCTCCAGCTCCGCAAAGCCCACGACATCCTGCTCGGCCAGATCTCGACGCTGCTCGACCGCCTCGCCGACCTTGCCGAGGAGACGAAGGACTACGCGCTTCCCGGCCGCACCCACGGCCAGCACGCGCTCCCCTCCACCTTCGGAGCCAAAGTCGCCGTCTGGATCGACGAACTCTGCCGCAACGTCGACCGCCTCCACCAGACCGAGGAGCGCACCTTCGTCACCATGCTCGGCGGCGGAGCCGGCACCCAGGCATCTTTCGAGGGCCATGGACCCGAGCTGCAAGACCGCATGGCGGAGCTGCTCGGCCTCAACTCCATGCCGCTCCCCGGTCGCACCATCACGGACCACCTCGTCGAGTACGTCCTCGTGATGGCGCTCATCGCCACAAGCTGCGGCAAGGCCGCCCGCGAGATCCGCGAGCTGATGAAAGAGGAGTTTGGCGAGGTCGAAGAGCCCGTCCCGCCCGGCAGCGTCGGCAGCTCCACCATGCCGCAGAAGCGCAACCCCAAGCTCTGCCAGGACATCATGGCCGACGAAACCCACGTCCGCGCGCTCGTCTCCATCGCCTTCGAGTCCATCCTCGGCGACCACGAGGCCGATGGCTCTCGCACCGTCATGCTCGGCCGCGCGCTCGCCCCCTCCGTCGAGATGGTGGGCGATACGCTCTCACGCATGAACGTCCTCATCGAAGGCCTGCGCGTCTTCCCGGACCGCATGCGCGCCAACCTCGATCTCTCGGGCGGCCTCATCATGTCCGAGCCCCTCATGCTCGCCCTCGGCCGCGAACTCGGCCGCCAGCGCGCCCACGACGCCGTCTACGAGGCCGCCCAGGAAGCCGCCGTCTCCGACGAAGACTTCGCCACCCTCCTCGTCGCCCGCCCCGAGGTCCAGGGCCACCTCGACGCCGCCCAGATCGCCGCCCTCCTCGACCCCACCGCCTACACCGGCGAATCCGCCAACCAGGCCACCCAGCAAGCCGCCCGCGCTCGCGAGGTGGCCGCCAACATCCGAGGAGGTTGAGCCCTACCCGTAGCTAAACCCCAGCCCCGCTCGAGCGTCGCTCTGAATCCCGTACTGCGGGATCGGGTACCGCAACCCGTTCTGCGAAAGCTGCCGCATCCCCTCGATCGCCTTCGGCAAGAATCGAGGTGGCAGCGCCATCAGCATCTCCTCATCCAGCACCCCGCCGTACCGACGTTCCGCGAAACACGGGATCGACAGGCTCGGCTCCCCCGTCGACAGCGCCCGACCCCACGAATCAGCGCACGAGGATTCACCAACCACGCTCCAGTTGAACTCGCAGTAGCCCGAGAACTGCAGGCCGTTGATCAAAATGATCATCTGCCCCGGCGTCCCGTACAGCAGACAGATGTCCGGCGGGTCCAGCCGCCCGGTCGACAGCGGCGAAACCGCCATCGCCTCGTACTTCCCGTACGGCACCACATCCATCGCCGCCTGGTGCGCCGCCGCATCCTCCAGCGTCTCGTACCAGACCCCCGCGTAGTTCGAACCCGCCTGCCACGCCTCATCCTGCGGATGCAGCCCAATCACCGCCCCACACTGCGACCCGGCCAGGTCGTCGTTCGTCACCCCCACCGTCCAGCTCAGCCGCGCTGCCTGCGCCACAATCTGGTCCGTCGTATGAATCGCGCTCGGTCGACGAATCCGCGGCACCGCCTCCATCTCGGCGGCAGTCTCGAACATCTTCATCCCGATCGGCGTCACCCGAAGCCGCAGCAGCTCGTTCAGCTCCCCAATGATCGAGGGCCAGTCGTAACTCTCCGGCTCATCGGCTTCGATCTTCCGAATCACATTCAGTGGTGGCTCCATCAGCGGCTCCCGTCTAGAGACGTTCGTTGCGTCGCCACAGATACCAGATATTGCCCGCCGTCACACCGCCCGACGCGACGAACCACCCCCGAGATCGCCCCGCGGCCCTACTGGCGCGCCCGCGTCACCGCAATCATCTCCGCGCTATCGCCCCGCAGCGGCGAGCCATCCCAGTCCCCGTACCACTCCACCAACTCGAGCCCCGCCTCGACGAACTCCCCCTCCACCAGCTCCTTCGAGGGGAATCGCAGCCTCGAGTGCCTCACCAGCTCCTCGCCGCGATCCACGAGGTGAATGTGGTGCGTCATCGAGATCCGGTCCGGCGCCTCGGACGCGTCGATCTCGTAGTCCTCGAACATCCGCCCATACTCCTCGGTCGCCACCTCCGTCCGAGGTCCCGCCCACCGCTCCCACGCCGCGTCCGCCGGGTTCCGAGTCTCGAAGATGAACCGCCCCTCCGGCTCCAGATGTTGCGCCACCCTCGCGAGCAGCGCCGTCGCCCCCTCGTCCGTCGGCACCGCCTGGAACGCATGCCCCGTCATGTAGACCAGCCGAAACCGTCGCCCGAGCTCCAGCGCCTCCCCCGAGCTCTGCACCCACTCCACCCGCTCCCCACCAGCCCGCGCCCGCGCCACCCCGATCATCCCCGCCGCCGGCTCCGCCCCGACAACCTCAATCCCCTCCTCCGCGATCCGCACCGCAAGCTGCCCCGTCCCACATCCGAGGTCCAGCACCGGCCCCCCGAGCCGTCGCGCCTGTGCCAGATAGAAGTCGTCCTGGTGCGTCCACGGATTGAGGAAGTCGTACAGCTCCGCCAGCCGCGGCTCCTCGTAAACGTCTTCGCCCGGCACTACAGGTGGTCCTCCAGCGTCAGCGACCGCAACAAGTCCACCAACTCCCCCAGCTCCGTCGGCACCGCCGCCACCGGCAGCCGACGCGCCCCAACATGTTCGAGGTCGTGCGCGTCGCTCCCCGCCGTCAGCGGCTTCCCGAGGATCCGCCCAACCTCGAGGGCCAGCGCATTCTCCCGCTCCGTGCTCCCCGCGTTCTCCACCTCAATCGCATCAACCCGCGCGAACGCCGGATGCTCCGCCAGCTCCTCGGGTGACAGCCCCGGCTCAAACGACGGCCGCTGACTCGTGTGAATCCCATCGAAGTAGTGCCGAAACGGATGCGCCCACACCACAAACAACCCCCGCGACGACGTGAAATCGAGCAGCTCCGAGGTGTCATGTGGCAACGACACCCCCGGCTCCGCCCCGAGCACGAGGAAGTGCCCCGCATCCGTCGTCGCCTCGATCGCGGGGTACGTCTGCACCCCCCACCGATCCGTGAACATCGCCCGCTCGCCCTCGGTCCACACCCGCCAGTGCTCCGTCACCAGCACCCCGCCCGTCTCCAACTCCGCCGCCCGCTCCCCCAGCGCATCCACCGAAATACTCGAGTCGGCGGACCCAGCCTTGGTGTGCAGGTGAAGTTCGATGTGTGGCATCAGCCCAGCAACCTTCTGCGTTCCGATTTCCGAGGAGACCCAACCCACGTCCGGAGCCACCCTACGACGACCCACGCGCACCGACGATCCGCTCCGGGTTATTTCACGCGGGGGTGGAGGGGGCCGCAGGCCCCTCCAGAAAGTTGTCGGGTGGGCGGGCGGGACAGATCAAAGCGACAGCGTCAACGCCGAAGGCAACCAACTCCCGATGACCACCGCTCCCACGCGAACGCGACCACCGAGGCCCCGCCCCCGATCGCCCGAAAAGGCCGCGCGCTAACGCCCGTGAAACTCAGCCTGCCGCTTCTCGGCAAACGCCCGAGGACCCTCTTTCGCATCATCCGTCGCCCGCAGCTTCGCCGAGACTGCCGCTTCCATCCGCAACCCATCGTCCAGCGGCATGTATTGCGCCCGCACCGAAAGCTCCTTGATCGCCCGCACTGCCAGCGGCGGCATCTCGCGCAGCGCCCGAGCGCGCTCCATCGCCACCTCAAGCTCCGTCCCGTGCGGCACCACCTCATTGATGAACCCGAAGTGCGCCGCCTCCTCCGCCGTCAACCGACGTCCGAGTAGCAACACCTCCATCGCGATCGGATACGGAAGCTGCCGGATCGTCCGCTGCGTCCCGCCGTTCCCCGGCAGAATCCCCCGCTTCACCTCCGACAGATCGAACAGCGCATGCTCCGTCGCAATTCGGATGTCCGTTGCCATCAGCAGCGTCATCCCGCCCGCCAGGCACAGCCCGTTCACCGCCGCCACCACCGGCTTCCAGACCTCGAGGCCGCGATTCAAGATCAGGTCGGACTGCGTCTGCCAGAACTCGAACGCCTCTGGCACCGAAGGGATCGTCTGCTTCAGGTCCGCGCCCGCCGAGAACACCTGCTTCTCCGGCGTCCGAGTCGGCTGCGGCGCGCCCGTCACCACCGCCACCCAGATGTCCGGGTTGTCGCGCACCTCCACCCAGCACTCGCTCAGCCGCTCGTACATGTGCGGCGTCATCGCGTTCAGCGCCTCGGGCCGGTTCAGCGTGATCGTCGCAATCTTGTCCTCGACGACGAAATCGATGGTCATCCGATGCCTCCTCGTGCCCGTCTGCTGCGAGCTCCGCCTAGCGGCTGCCACTTCCGATGTTCAGCAAATCTCGCGCCATCACGATCCGCTGCACCTCGGACGGCCCTTCGCCGATCCGACGGATCCGCAGCTCGCGGTACCAGCGCTCCATCGGCAGCTCCTTGCTCATCCCCAGGCCGCCCATGATCTGCATGCAACGATCGACCACGCGCCCCGCACCCTCGGTGCTGATCAGCTTCGCCATCGACGACTCGAACCGGAACGGCAAGCCCTTTTCCGCCTTGTCCGCCGCCGCCAGACACGCCCAGCGCGAACTGCGGATATCGATCTCGTTGTCCACTAGCATCCACTGGATCGCCTGCCGGCTCGCCAGCGGCTCCCCGAACGTCACCCGCTGCTTCGCCCAGTCCGTCGCAATCTCGTGCGCGTTCACCGCCACGCCGATGCCCGCCGCCGAGTACGGGATGCGGTTCCTCGCGAGGTAGTCATTTGCGAGGGCAAAGCCGCCGCCGACTTCACCCAGCACGTTCTCGTGCGGCACCCGCATGTCCGTGAACGACAGCTCCGTCGTGTAGTGCGCCCGCAGCACCTGCACCAGCCGCTCTACCCGGAACCCCGGCGTGTCGGTATCGATGATGAACGCCGTGATCCCCTGCCGCCCCTTCGTCGGGTCGGTCCGCACGTACACGATGCCGTAGTCTGCCGTGTCCGCGCCCGAGTTCCACAGCTTGCTGCCGTTGATCACCCACTCGTCGCCGTCGCGCACCCCGCGCGTCTGAATCGCCCGAGCAGGGTCCGAACCACCGCTCGGCTCGCTCAATCCGAAGAAGCCGCTCTTCTCGCCGCGAATCGTCGGCCAGAGGTACTTCTCCTTCTGCTCTTCGCTTGCGTTGTAGAGCTGCCCCTGCGGCCCATGCCCGAACACCCCGTACGCCGGCGCGTACAGCCCCGCCCGATGCTGCGAAATCTCCTCCGCGATCAGCGTGCGCGTAACCGTGTCCACCCCCGGACCGCCGAACTCCTCCGGCACGTCCATCTGGTAGAGACCCATCTCCTTCGTCATCGCCGTCAGCCGCTCGTGGTCCTCCGGCTTCAGATGAAACGCGTCAGGATCGAGGTCCGGCTCCAGCGGTCGGATCTCCTCGCGGATGAACCGCCGCACGTTGTCGATGATCAGTCGCTGCTCGTCGCTCAGTTCAAAGTCCACGTGCTGCGTCCTCGCTCTTCCAGTGATATCGCCCCAGCTTCGGCGGCTGCTCCGGGTCTTCGATGTTGCCCGGCGGCAACGTCTCGTGGTCTTCGTTGTAGCGCGTCAAAATCTCGATCCAGCGGCTGTAGTAGTTGTGGTTCACCTCGAACCGGTAGAACCGCGCCTTGCCCGCAATCGACGGCAGATCCTCACCCATCCGAGGGTGTGCCCAGTTCGCTCCCGCCAGCGCCTCCGCGCTGCTGAAGTGCCGGCACAGCTCCCCCCGCAGTCCGAACGGCGAGTAGCCATTCGCCTTGCCGATGTACAGCGTCCGCTGCTCCTCGTCGGCCAGCTCGTACACGCCCATCGCGCCTGGCAGCAGCTTCCAATCCATCGCGTCGTCCCACTCGGTCCACGGCTTACGAATTCGCACGACGAACCTTTCTATCTGTCTCTCTACGCCGGCTGGAAGAACAGCGCCGCCGCGCCATCCTCGCTCACCGACTCGATTCGCGGCTTCACCCGCATCCCAATTTCCACCGAGGCGGGGTCGATATCGAAGATCGCCCCCAGCAGCCGCGGCCCATCGTCGAGCTGCACAGTCGCCACGACATAAGGAAGACGGTCCCGAAACGCCACGTGGTACGGCTGATGCACCACGATGAACGAGTACACCTCGCCACCACCGTCGCGCACCCGCCATTCGAGGTCTGTCGAGCCGCAGAAGTAGCAGAAGCTCTCCGGCGGATGCTGGTACGTGTCGCTGGTCTTGCAGTACTGCAATCGCAGCTCGCCGGCGGCGAGGCCCTCCCAGAAGGGGACCGCCTCTTCCGTCTGCGGCGGGAGCAGCTCCGCGAAGGGAGCGAACGCGGCGTCTACCATCGCGCCACCTATCCCTTCGTCACGATCATCGTCGAATGCGTCGTCATGATCCCGCCTTGCTGGCTTACCAACCCCACCTCCGCGTTCTCCACCTGTCGATCTCCGCCCTGCCCTCGGATCTGCCGCACCGCCTCCACCACAAGCTGCGTCCCCGGCATCCCCGTCTCCGACAGCAGACCGCCCGAGGTGTTCACCGGCATCTCCCCACCTATCCGCGTGCGGCCCTCCTCGTACAGGTGGCCACCCTCACCCTTCTCGCAGAAGCCGTACTCCTCCAGCGTCACCAGCGGCACGATCGTGAAGCAGTCGTAGATCTCGCAGAAGTCG
>JABIST010000430.1 GCA_018700215.1 Dehalococcoidia bacterium
CGTTCACGTGAATGACGCTGCGGAGAAACAGCTCCGCCCTAGCTTTGCATTGAGACAAGGAGGGCAGAGCCCGTGAAGAAGTTGAAATTGTTAGGGGCCGTCGTTGGCGGTGCTCTCGCGTTGGTGACAGGAGTAGGTGTCGCCGGCGCACAAGAGCTTGAGGAAACAGTTGCCGAGTTGGCTGCAGCGATTGATATCGCCTGGCTGTTGATCGCCGGGATTTTGGTGTTGTTCATGCAGGCGGGATTCGGACTGGTGGAGTCCGGCTTCATCCGATCCAAGAACGTCACCAACATCCTGATGAAGAACACGCTGGACCTGTCGTTCGGTGCGCTCGGCTACTGGGCGGTCGGCTGGGGCCTGGCGTACGGCACCACCGAGTTCATCGACATCAGGTTTTTCGGCGGTGGGAGCTTCTTCTTCACGCCGGAGAGTGGAGCTGATTACGCAGGCTTCTTCTTCCAGTTCGCGTTCGCTGCGACCGCAGCGACGATCGTGTCTGGCGCCGTGGCTGAACGAACGAAGTTCGGCGCGTATCTGATTTACACGCTGGTGATTACCGCGGTGATTTACCCGGTAGTGACTCACTGGATGTGGGGCGATGGGTTCTTGAGCGCCTACGCCGGCGAGATCCAGTTCGGCGACAACGGCGTGATCGACTTCGCCGGTTCGACAGTGGTGCACTCAGTTGGCGGCTGGGCTGCGCTGGTGGCCGCGATCATGATTGGGCCGCGCCGTGGGAAGTTCAACGCGGACGGCTCGGTGAACGCGATTCTGGGTCACTCGATGCCGCTGGGTTTCCTCGGGGTGATGATCCTGTGGATCGGCTGGTACGGCTTCAACGCGGGTTCGACGCTGGGCCTCAGCGGCGGTTTCGCGGAGTTGGCCGCACGAGTTGCAGTGACCACAACGCTGGCTGCCGGTGCCGGTGCGGTGAGCGCGATGGTCATCTCCTGGATGCGGTTCGGCAAGTCGGACCTCAGCCTGACGCTGAACGGTGTGTTGGGCGGCCTGGTGGGCATCACGGCCGGTACGGCGACGGTAGAGCCCTGGGCGGCAGTCGTGATCGGCCTCGTGGCTGGCGCGATCATCGTCTACGGCGTCTCGTTCCTGGAGGCGATGAAGATTGACGACCCGGTGGGCGCGGTGCCGGTGCACCTGTTCAACGGTATCTGGGGAACGCTGGCGGTTGGCCTGTTCACCGCGAAGGACTACCTGGGCCCGAACTACACGGAGTCCGACAGCTACGGATTGCTGGTCGGCGGTGGCTTCGAGCAGTTCGGTATCCAGGTGCTTGGTGTCGTGGCGGTTGGTGTCTGGACTGTGGTGACCTCGGTCGTCCTGTTCACCATCATTCGCGCGACGATTGGTCTGCGCGTAAGCGAGGCCGAGGAAGAGAGCGGGTTGGACATTGGTGAACACGGTACCGAGGCCTACCCAGAGTTCACCGGTGGACGCGATCCGTTCGGGTTGCACAGCGGCTCGACGACGGTGTTGAGCGGCGTCACCGGCGATGGGAATTAGGAGAACGACGATGCAGAAAGTTGAAGCAATCATTCGGCCGGAGAAGCTCCAGGTCGTGAAGATGGCGCTCGAAGAGTTGAACCACGCGGGGATGACGCTGACCGAGGTCCGTGGACATGGCATCCAGCGCGGCATCACGGAGCAGTGGCGCGGCCGCAGCTTCGCCGTGGAGTACCTCACGAAGGTGAAGGTGGAGTTGGTTGTTGCGGACGGCGATGTGGCTGAGGTGGTCGACCGGATCATCGAGGCCGCGCGAACTGGCGAGGTGGGAGACGGAAAGATTTTCGTCACCCCGGTGACCAGCGCGGTGCGGATTCGCACCGGCGAACGAGACGACGCGGCGCTGTAGCTGCTGAGCGAGCGACCTCGGATGCCGTCCTCTCCGGCGTCCGCGGTCGCTCGTCTCGAACGTACGAGGACTGGACGAACGCGATGAGCATTCAATCTGGTGCATTGGCGATCGATCGGGAGCGGTACGAGGTGCTCGTGGCGGGTGAACTGGTGCGGCTGACTTACCAGGAATTCAACGCGCTGTGGTTCATCGCTGCTCGTGAGGGGCGTGTGGCCACCTATGACGAGCTGACACGAGAGCTGTGGGGCAACGTGGATGAGCGGGCGCGACGGAGGCTTGCCGTGCTGATGTCTCGCCTCCGCGTGAAGCTGGGCCCGACGGGCGCTGCGCATCTGGACACGGTCACTCGTGTCGGGTACCGGCTGA
The DNA here is from genome assembly GCA_018700215.1 of Dehalococcoidia bacterium. GTDB lineage: Bacteria > Chloroflexota > Dehalococcoidia > UBA2979 > UBA2979 > JABIST01. Next base: position 2,243 of record JABIST010000430.1, read on the forward strand.
CTGAGCCCCCCACGAGTCGCTCGAGTACGACGCACAGACCTGGAGCGACGAGCCCGCTAACGCGTTCGAAGACAGTGCCTCGCTCGCGTGGGCTGACGCGCTGGTCGTGGTCGACACCACCGAGGGGTTGACTGTCGGTCGTGCTTCGGCGATCAGTGCCTTCGAGGGACCGCGGCTGCTGGTGACCTCCGTACCGCTCTCCTACCCTCAGATCGAATCGCTGATGAGCGAGGGCTACGACGCCGTGCTGTCGTGGCCGGGCTCCGCACTGGTGGTGGCGGCGCGGGCGGCACGGTTGGTGAGCGCGGGGCGGCAGGCTCAGGTGGCAGCGCCACGGACGCAGCGTCGGGCTTCCGCCTATGGATTCGCCCACCACAAGACTGGTAGTTTGCGCCGGCCAACTGCGGGTTGGCGCTGCCCCGCACCCGGGTAACTCCCGCTCAAGTGCAATCGTCCGTCGCACGACGATCAATGCATGCAGGAACCCCTCTGGACACAGGAGCCACGCAACCGCCTTGGTGCGGTACGGACGCGCTCCACGTCCCTCGGATGGCTCGCGGTCGCCGTCGTCGTCACCTCGGTGGTGCTGCTGACCGGCTGGCCGATTCCGCAGAGCGCGAGCGGCGATTCGACTCCCGACACTCGAGGGTTCCAGCTCTTTCCCGGAGCGTTTGACGAAGGCGCCACGCCAACTGATCTCCTCTCCTCGGCGTCGACCGCACCGGCGGCGACCGAGGAGCAGTCGAGACTCAGCGCTCAGGCGTCCTTCGACGAGCTGGCCGAAGTTCGCGAGCTGTTCGCCGCACAGCAATCGACTGTGGAACGCACCGCCCTGGAGCCAACTGTGCTTGCCGTTGCGGCACCGAGTGCGCCTTCGACCGCCCCACAGGACACAACCCAGACCGACACGCCCACACCAACGACAGCTCCAACCGTACTGAGTGCGCCTGCGGTTGAACCGGCTGCCGCCACTGGCAACCCGCTTGCCCAGGTGGCGCCCGCGGTCAACCCAGCATCGCTGGCGTTTTCCACTCCAGAGTCCGGCCTCTTCGACGCAATGAACGAGGCACGCATTGCGAATGGCCTGCAGGCCCTGATCCCCAAGGACATGCTGACCGAGGCTGCGCGAGCACGCTCCGAGGAGATGACTCGTCTGGGCTATTTCGCGCACTACTACGAAGGTGGCACATCCGCGCTCGAGTTCCTGAGGCGTGCCGACGCGAGCTACTCGTGGGCCGGTGAGCACCTCGCCAAGGTGGCAGGCGACGAGACGAGCCACGTGGTGGAACTGGCGATCAACGCGCTGATGGCGAGCCCCACGCACCGGGCGAACATTCTCAACTCGCGTGCCGTGCACGTCGGCGTTGGCACGGTCACCTCTGACGACGGCGTCACGATCTTCACGATGATCTACGCCGACCGTTAGCGCCCCGACCTACAGCGCGACTTCAGCCCGAACCACCGCCCCTGCTTCGCGCGTCAGCGTGCTGATGTTGCGCACGCCGTATGCCAGCAGATACGCGCGCGCCCGCTCCAGGTTCGCTGCGACATGATCGACGTGGTGACTGTCATCGCCGAAAGTGAACGCGATTCCCAATTCCGAGGCGCGCTCCACCATCCAGGGCGCCGGATACGGCCCGCCCAGTCCTTTGCGATAACCGGCCGTGTTCACTTCTACGAGTGAGCCAACCTCTGCGATCACCCGCAGCGCGTCCTCCGCAGCCGTGCGGACCGCGTTCGCGTCATGAGCCGCGTGATCTGCCGAGTAGAGGCGCGGCAGGTCGAAGTGGCCGACCACCTCGGGGCGCAGCCGTTCGACCATCTCAGCCACGCTGGCGTAGTAGCGCACGAGTAGCGCCTCGATGCCGCCGAGGCGTGCCGCCAGTTCGGCGAATAGCTCAGCCGACAGGTCGATTGGCGTCTCATCCACCCAGTGCACCGAGCCCACGGCGTAATCGAAACTGTGCTGCTCACGAAGCCGCCGCATGTCCGCGACATACGAGGCGGCCGGCAGCACCTCCGCCTCGAAGCCACGCAATACCTCGATGCGACCGGCAAAGGCATCGACGGCGTCGCGTGACGCCTGTGCATACGCTTCGAACTGTGCGAAGCGGCTGTCGAGGTCCAGGCCGGCCGCGACTTCGTCGGGGTAGAGAAAGCGGACGTCGGAGATTGGGGCATGGTCGGTGATGCCGTAAGTGACCATGCCGCGCTCGACAGCGGTCTCGAGCAGCTCGGTGAGCGTGCTGGAGGCATGGGCGGAGAACTCGCGAGAGTGCCCGCCGTGCAGGGAGACTCGCCAAGGGCGCTGGTCATCGGTTGCCACGGACGCCTCCACCTGGGCGAGATCATACGCGGCGACCATCGATGGGCTGGTTGCCTTCGATAGGCGTGTCGATCAGCTACGCTCACCAGTGACCCACCAGCCGGTGAGTCGAGCTGGAGGGCCCGTGCACACTCGTCTGCTCGTGCTGTCGCTGGTTGGGGCCCTGTGTGTCCTCCGATGCGAACCGTGTCGTGACCTCGCGTGAGATCACAAGCACGCCAGCAGGGGCTCCGGTCTACCGCATCGCGTGGTCGGGCGACGTCTACGGGACGCAGCTCTTCGATTATCCACGCCCCGATCCAATCTTCGAACAGGATTGCTACGACCTGCTGACGATCGGCCAGCCGCTGCCGTTCGCTTGTCTGACGGTGGACGTGCTTCATCGAGAGACCGATGCGATCGCGCGCAACGAGTGGCTCGCGATCGGCTCCTCCTTCCTCATGATGGGAGCGCTCGTCTTGTTCTCGATGCGGCGCATCAATTGGTCGCCTCGAGTGGCGGCAACGACGGAGCACCGCGGCTCCCCGGCGGCGGCCGGTACGCCCCACTCCGCCGTGGAGCTGATGAGGAGCGTCGAGTCGGAAAAGGGCTCGCGCGTCGATTCACTGGCGGTTGGTCACGATATCCGCCACCCGGTGGCGGTGGGCGTGGGCACGGGCGTGCTGATGATTGCAGCGATCGCTTCGTTGGTCCCGTACCCGACCAACGAAGCTGGGGGATCGTCACCGCGATATTGATGTTCCTCAGCGTGGGGGCTACGGCTGGACTCGTGATGTTGGGGGCCTTCTCGCGCCGGTCGAACAACGATCCGCTGATGCGACGGTTGCTCTTCCTGGGCGGCGTCCTGCTGGGGACGATCGCGACTTCGCTGCTCGGGTTTGGATCGCGGGTGCTGCTGTATAGGCTGAACGGAGTGGATTGGCCGATCTGAGCCACGAGCAAACTGGGGGGCGGATGCGAACTCGGCTTTTCGTGCCGCTGCTACTCGGGGTGATGTTGCTGCTCGGTGGGTGTGCCCAGGTCGATCGGGTGTCGACTGGGACCGAGGTGGCGCTGAACACCGAGAATGAACTGACCTACCAGGTGGCCTGGGTTTCCGATCTGTACGGACCGCAGGTAGCCGATTATCCGTACCCCGATCCAGATTTCGAGCTGGCCTGTTTCGACCAGGTGGTGGTTGGTGCGGCGGTGCCGTTCGATTGCCTGACCGAGGGTGCGTTACGTGACGAGACCGATGCGTTCTCTCGCAATCCGTGGCTTGCGTTCGGTCTGGCGTTCATTGCGATTGTCGGACTGGTGTTATTCGCGCTTCGGCGGGTTGCCTGGGCGCCGGAGGTGGCACCGGGGACGGGGCATCTGGGCACCGCCGCAGCCGTGGGCACGCCCATCTCCGCCGTGGAGTTGATGCGGAGTGTGGAGTCGGAGAAGGGCTCACAGGTCGAAGCACTGGCGGTGGGTCACGACTTTACGCACCCGGGCGGGGTGGGAGTCGCCATGGGCACGTTGATCCTTGCCGCGCTGACCCTGCTGATCGGATTCGGCACCAGCCTGAGCTGGGGAATCGTGGTGGGGATGCTGATGTTCGTTGGGGCGGGCGTCACTGGAATGCTGATGCAGCTGGGCCTGCTGACCCGCTGGTCAGACACCGATCCGATCATGCGCCGCCTGTTCTTCCTGGGCGGCATCACCGCGGCGATGCTGCTGATTCCGCTGTTCGGCCTCGGGGTGCGTGCACCGCTGCACGCGCTCAACGGGGTGGGCTGGCCGATCTAGGGGCGCCTGCACTCTCTGCCCCTCGCCGTACTTGACAAGAACGCCTGTTCTGAGACTACGCTAGCTCGCTAAAGAACATGCGTGCTGGTGTGCGGATGCGCTGCGCGCGAGCGACCAAGGAGTGGCCGATGTCTCTCGATCAGGCGATCCAGGAGTTGCGCACGCACCCGGCGATTGCGCCCAACATCGCGGAGTGGCGGGTGCTGCCGGCGGAACCAGCGAGGACGGTTGAGTGGCCCGAGGGGCTCGACCAGCGGGTGACAGGGGCGCTGGCTCGTCGAGGGGTGACGCGGCCGTACACGCACCAGGCGTCGGCAGTAGAGGCGGCGCTCGCCGGTCGCGACACGGTGGTGGTGACGCCAACGGCTTCAGGCAAGACGCTCTGCTACACGGTGCCGGTGCTGGAATCGATTCTGCGGGACTCGGACGCGCGGGCGCTCTATCTATTTCCGACGAAGGCACTGGCGCAGGACCAGCTGCACGAGCTGCACGAGCTGATCACCGAGGCGGAGATCGACGTGAAGACGTTCACCTACGACGGCGATACCTCGCCGGCCGCGCGGCGCTCCGTGCGCACGGCAGGGCACGTGGTGCTGACGAACCCGGACATGCTGCACACGGCGATCCTGCCGCACCACACCAAATGGGTGCGGCTGTTCGAGAATCTGCGCTACATCGTGATCGACGAGCTTCACACTTATCGAGGGGTGTTCGGCTCGCACGTCGCCAACGTGCTGCGGCGGCTGCTGCGCATTTGCCGCTTCTACGGCAGCGAGCCGACGTTCATCTGCTGCTCGGCGACGATCGCGAACCCGGCCGAGCTGGCCACGGAGCTAACGGGCCGCGCTGTGCAGTTAGTCGATGACAGCGGTGCTCCTCGAGGTGAGCGGCACGTGGTGCTGTACAACCCGCCTGTGGTGAACGCGGAGCTGGGAATCCGCCGAGGCGTGATTAAGTCCACCACGGACATCTCCTCGATCCTGCAGGCGGCTGGCTCGCAGACGCTGGTCTTCGCCGGTTCGCGAACGAACGTTGAGCTGCTGACTACCTACCTGCGCGAGGAGCCCGGCGGTCAACCCGCGAACGCCGGCTCACCGCCGCCGGTGCGCGGCTACCGCTCCGGCTACCTTCCGACGGAGCGCCGAGCGATCGAGGCGTCCCTGCGCGACGGCTCCGTGCGCACTGTCGTCGCGACGAACGCTCTTGAACTGGGGATCGACATCGGTGGACTCGACGCGTCGATCGTTGGTGGCTATCCGGGGACGCTGGCGAGCCTGTGGCAGCAGGCCGGGCGCGCGGGCCGTCGAGGAGAGGTGTCGCTGGCGGTGTTCGTCGCGGGCTCGGGGCCGCTGGACCAGTACGTGGTGAATCACCCGGACTACGTCTTCGGCGCGAAAGTGGAGGCAGGATTGATCGATCCGGACAATCCACTGATCGCGGCGGAGCATCTGAAGTGCGCGGTGTTCGAGTTGCCGGTCGCGAGCGACGAGCACGCGGCGCTTGGCGAGCACACCGCGGCGTTGCTTGAGGCACTCGAGGCCGGCGGGTTAATCCACTTCGCTGGTGAACGCGCCTACTGGATGAACGAAGCGTACCCGGCGGAGGAAGTGTCGCTGCGCACCGGCGCCGAGCAGAACGTGGTGATTGTCGATCACGGTGGCGCACCAGTGCGGCATGAAAGCGATCGGAGCCAGGCCGCACGCGTAATCGGCGAGATCGACCGTCCGGCGGCGATGCTGCTAGTACACGACGAGGCGATCTATGTGCACGACGGGCGGCAGTACCACGTCGACCGGCTCGACTGGGAGGAGTTGAAGGCCTACGTCCACCGCGTGGACGTGGACTACTACACGGACGCGCATCTGTCGGTGGACCTGAAGGTGATCGACGAGTGGGACACGCGGGAGCTGCCGAGCACCAGCGGCCACGGCGAAGTGGCAGTCACCTACCTGGCGACACTCTTTAAGAAGATCCGACTGCACACGCACGAGAATATTGGCTGGGGGAAGATCCGCCTGCCGCAGGATGACATGCACACGAGCGCCTTCTGGCTGGCGTTGCCGGACGAACTGGTGATCGATGTGCCCACATCGAAGGTGGAAGGTGCGCTGCACGGACTCGGCCAACTGTTGGTCAACGTGGCGCCGCTGCTGCTGATGAGCGACCCGCGTGACCTACAGCTTTCGATTCAGGTGAAATCGCCGCATACCGAGCGCCCCACCGTTTTCCTCTGGGAGGTGGTGCCGGGTGGAGTCGGCTTTGGCGAGCATCTATTTGAGGACCAAGGACAGCTGCTGGCGATCGCGCGCGGACTGCTGGAGGC
>JABIST010000297.1 GCA_018700215.1 Dehalococcoidia bacterium
CTGAGATGTCTGAACCTTGGAAATAGTAGCGTTGCAGACGAGCCAGAATCTTGCCTTGTCTCTCGAACACGAACCACGGTTCGCCCGCTTCTTTGGCGCGGTTCTGCTGCTTGAGTCGTTCGCGATCAGGATGTTTGATCGAGCGCGTGGATCTCTTTGCAGCCTCACGGGTCTTCGAGTTCTTCCGGAGTTTCAGCCCTGTCACCGCCTCAGAGGACCAGCCTTCGGCATCGGTGATGACGGCACCGTACACTTGGTGCCCGAGACCGCGGAATTGCTCCAACAACACGGACGTGACGTCGCTGAGTTCGTCGCTGGTCTGCATTCCCAGCGCCCGGGCACGCACTCGTTCGAGGGCGTTCTGGATCATCAATTCGCGGTTCTGATCTTCCTTGGCTTCGAGCTCGCGGAACCGGCCGTAGGCGTAGTCAAAAATCTGCGTGAAGCTGCACGCGACTTGCAGGTCTTCGTCGGAGAGACGCCGGCCATGCCTCACGAAGCCGACGAAACCGTGGCTGTGGAAGACGCGATGGTGGTAAGTATCGACGCCGCGTGGCCGGGCGTGGGCCCACTTGCGAGAATGGCTCTTGCTGTTCCCGAGCGCCAGGCTTCCATGAAGACGGAAGTCGAAGAACTCCTTCTCCGGGATCTCCGCCACGTACCAGGCGTCACCACGAATCCAGGCGTCGAAGGTCTCCAAATAGGTGCGCAGATACGGACCTTCAGGGATGGCCTCGAGGGCGAAGTGTCTCTGGCTTCCTGACCAATCCGCACCAGCCACGACCTCTACCCAGGAGCGATCTTCGCGGCTCATCAGTGTGAACATGCCTACAGCCAAGGGCGTGCCGAGGTTCTGCATCTCCTGCACGAGAACCTTCGTGACCTCGCCGATCTCGCTGCTGCCCTGCATGCCCTGGGCCCGTGCCCGAACCCGTTCCAGTGCCGCTTCGATCTCGGCATCGCGGGCACGTTGCTCCTTGGCCTGCAGCTCTTCGAAACGGCGATAGGCAACATCGAAGGCGTCGGCAATGCGGCGGCCGATGGCGATTTCGGATTTCGTCAACTCGCGTGGGTAGTCGAGGCCGACGATGCCACCGGAGAAGTAGAAACTGTGCCGGTAGTTGGGATAGGTGAAGCGGTCTGCCGTGCTGGCGACACCCCAACCGGGGTTATCTGGTGGCATGGCCTTGCGAGCCTTCTTCAACTCAGCTGTGAGTTGCCTGCGGGTGAGGCGAATAACTGCCACACGCTGCCGCCCACGGCGCGGTGCGAACATGGTGGAGCCCAACTTGCGCAGGGTGGCAATGGATATTTTGTAGCCCCGGCGGGCACTCACAGGTCGGTCCTGCCAGGCGTGCCACCAATGTCCGAGATCGCGATCCTTGTCAAAGACGGTGATGTAGGTGGAGATGGGGGTGAGTCCCAGATCTACCAGCGCGTCGCGTGCTGCCTCGACGGCGTTCGCCATATCCTCGGCGGCCGCCATGGCGAGGGCACGCTGCAGGACACCGTCAACGGCAGACTGAATCTGTTGCTCGCGCTCGGCCGCTTCGAGGCGCTTGAGGAGCCTGGCTTCGGTTCTGGAGGTCGATCTCTCAGCCATCGTCCCCGGCTCCCGCGTCGTTGAGCGTCACAGTGAACGTCGTGCCTTTACCGACTTCGCTTGTCGCACTGATCTGCCCACCGAGCAAATCGACGGTCTTTTTGGCGATGGCGAGTCCGAGGCCTGTGCCTTCCTGCTCGCCGCCCTGGCGTTCGACCTGGCGGAATTCATCGAAGATGTGTGGCAGGTCTTCTTCGGGGATGCCGATGCCTGTGTCGGCGATGGAGAGTTCGATGGCGCCGTTGCCGGCTGGGTCACTCTTCGGCGCGACTCGCTTCAGCGACAATGTGATCGAGCCGCTCTCAGTGAATTTCGTCGCATTGCCGAAAAGGTTCATCACGACTTGGCGCAGGCGATCTGGGTCGGATGAGATTTGGCCAACATCCGCCAAATCTCTGATCAGTGTCACGCCATCTTTCACGATCGATTCGAGAGCGTCCGCGCACTCGTTGGCTAACACGCGCGGGTCCATCGGCTGCGAATTCACCTCGATGCGTCCTGCTTCGATGCGCGACAGGTCGAGGATGTCGTTGATGAGGTTGAGCAAGTTGCCTGAGGATGTCTCGATGTTGGCGAGGTTGCGCTGCTCGCGTTCGTCGAGGCGATCGGCGGTGCGACGGCGCAGCAGACGCGAGTAGCCGATGATGGCATTCATCGGTGAGCGCAGGTCGTGGCTCATACGGCGGAGGAACTGGCTCTTATTGCGCGTGTTCTCCAGGATTTCCCGGTTCTGCTCCTCAAGTCTTTGGAAGTCGAGATATCTGGTGTAAGCCAGGGAGATCGGATCGGCAAAGCCCTGGAGGATGGCGATCTCCTCCTGGGAGAATTCATCCACCTCGTTGCTGTTCATGGCGAGCGTGCCGTAGGTGAAGGGCACATCGACGATGACCTTGACGCGCCGGAGACGCCGGGCAGCTGCCTCCCCGTCGCGCTCGGCCGCCGCCTGAAAGTCGGCTTCCGTATACCTTGCCGGGCGCATGTAGGGTTCGGCTCTGCGGAAGTGCGCGACGACCTCGCGGCGAGCATCGAGACGGACGGTCTCCGCGATCACGGCGAATCCCCGCCACTCATCGGCCTCCTCGTCGATCACGTTGATTCCAGCGTGCGTCAGGCGGACACCCAGCTGCCGCAGTTCCTCCCCCATCAACTCGGCCACGGCAAGAATGTCATCTGTACTGCGCGAGGCGAGCACCGCGCTGCGGACGCGTTCGTAGCCTGCCTCGCGGGCCGACAGAGACGCCCTCTCCTCGGCGGCCTGCAGGTCGAGGTGGCGACGGTAGCCGAGGACGAGGACTTCGGTGAAGCGCTCGAGGAGGGAGGTGTCAGCGGCAGAGAGGGCATCCAGGCCGAGGCGCGAAACGTAGAAGCTGCCCTGTGTGAAGGGGACGTCGATTTCGGTCAAGCCGCCGGCGGCCTGCACCTTCGGGACTACGTCGGCGACGGAGATGCCGAAGGTCTCCCGGTAGGCGGCATCGAAGCCGGGGAGGCCAGCCATGTTGTCCAGGTAGCCCTCCGCCTCCTTCAGCTCATAGGAGTGATGGTAGACCTCCTGACGCCGCCAGTGCTCCATGTAGTCGGAGAAGGGCACGACCTGCGCCAACACGTCCTCAAGCCGCAGGGTGCACGTCACGGCGTCGCCGACGGCGAAGCTGACGTGCACCAGGCCCTGCTCAAGGTCGAAGATGTTGATTCCCGTCCACAGGAAGTCGAAGTCGAGGGTGGTGAGGGACTCGCGGATCTGCTGCAGGACCGCCGTCAGGTCCTGGCTCTGTTGCATGCCGGCCACGACGGTGCGCACCCGTTCGAGAGAGCGCTCGATCTCCAGTTCGCGGTTCTGATCCTCCTTGAGCTTGAGCTCGAGGAAACGGCTGTAAGCGAATTCGAAGCCCTGCGAGAATCGCTTCAGCACGTCCTGGTCTTCCTGTGTAATCGCCTCTGGTGTGCCGACTTCGATCAGGCCGTCAGGGAAATAGGAACCGAACTGGAAGATTGTGTCGGCTTCGGAGAAGGTCCGCGGGAACCGGTACCCCGGATTCGTCTCTTCGAGGATGGGCTCCCAGAATCCAAGGTGGTCGGCGATCGCCTGACCGGTTACTTCCAGGGCGTAGCTCTCGTCCTTCCGGCGCCAGGCCTCGACGATGGATCGTGTAGTGGGGCTGGCCTCCATGCTGGCACGCAGAGGTGCGGTGCATTGCACCGCGATCTCGGCGCCGACGATCTTCCCCGAAATCGTGAAACGGTCGGTGGATTCGTCGATGAGACCGATGACGCACCAGAACGTGTCGTAACTCAACTCGCCGAGCACTTCGAACAGCACAGCCGACACCTCGTCCAGCTCATCGCTGGTCTGCATCCCCAGGGCCCGTGCCCGCACGCGTTCCAGGGCATTCTGGATCGTCAGCTCGTGGTTCTGCTCCTCCAGACGCTGCGTGCGCTCGCGGACGCGCTCCTCCAACTCGTCGATGCGGGCATCGCGCGGGTCGGGGACCACGCGCACTGTCACCTCGGCCGGTTCCGAATGATTGAGGTCGCGATCCAGTGCCCGCACTTGGAAGGAGTAGTCTCCGGGCGGCAAGTCCTGATATACGGCGC
>JABIST010000162.1 GCA_018700215.1 Dehalococcoidia bacterium
CCCGAGGTCCCCCGTGTGCAGCCACCCGTCACGCAGCGCCTCCGCCGTCGCCTCGGGCCGTCCCAGGTAGCCCGGCGTCACCGTCGGCCCAGCCACCAGGATCTCCCCGATCTCCCCCGGCTCCGCCGCACGCCCCTCCGAGTCAATCCGGATCGTCGTCGCCGGCAGCGGTAACCCCGCCGACCCAGGCTTCCGAAGCGCATCTGCCGCCGACAGCGTCGCCACCTGCGACGTCGCCTCCGTTAGCCCGTACGTCTGCAGCACCGGCAGGCCGCGGTCCCGCGCTCGCTCTAACAGCTCTGCCGGCACCGGCCCACCACCGACCAGCACCGCACGCATTGAGGGTGGATACACCTGATCGTCCGCGTCCAGCATCCGACGCAGCATCACCGCCACCACCGAGAGCAGCGTGATCCCCTCGTCCCGGATCGCCTGATTGACCCGCACTTCGTCGAAGCCGTCGTGGATCACCGCCGTCGTGCCGTAGATCGCCGAGCGCAGCAAAATCGAGAGCCCACCCACGTGGAACAACGGCATGCAGGCCAGCCAGCGGTCCGCCGCCTCAACACCCAGGTTCTCGCCCGAGGCAACGGCGCTCCAGTAGAAGTTGCCGTGCGTCAGCAGTGCACCCTTCGGCGACCCCGTCGTCCCCGAGGTGTAGATCAGACTGTGCACCGCATCCGCATCCAGCGACTCCGCGCCCTCAATCACCCCGCCGCCCTCCGGCAACCCACGCTCGATCGCCACCACCCGCACGTCACTGCCCACTGCGGCGGCGCGAGCCTGTTCCGCCTGCTTCAGGTGCACCCCATCCGCCAGCAACAGTCCCGCCCCAGCATCGCCCAGTTGATACGCCAGCTCATCGCTCGTCAGCCGGGCGTTCAGCGGCATCAGCACCGCGCCACTCCGAGCAATCGCGTGCGCCAGCACCGCGAAGTCGAGCCCCGCACCCGCAAGCAGCGCGATCGGCCGCCCCGCCTCGGCGCCCAGCGCCACCAGCGCAGCCGCAGCCCGCCCGACACGACCATCCAGCTCGGCGTAGCTCACGAGTTCGCCTGTGGGAGTTTCCAGCGCAGCGTGGTCCGCGTCAGTGCTAGCGCGGCGAGCCACCCAGTCGGGGATCGGAAGCAACGCGTCGCTCACGCGGAGACGCTGACCTCTGACCATGGCGCGGTCGCGATCACATCCAGTTCGGCCGCCTGCGGAGCGACCCCCAGGCCCGGCGACGAAGGCAGCGCCATCCGCCCCGCACGAGGGCGAAGCGTCGACACCACAAGATCAGCCGACAGATACTCGCCGGTCGCGAGGCCGTGCGCCGCGTCCGCCGGCAACGCCGCCGCAAGCTGCAGCGCCGCCGCGATGCCGATCGATGAGTCGAACGTCGTGGTCGCAAACGCCCCAATACCGCGCTCCGCCGCTCGCTCAGCGATCGCGATCGCCGGCCGCAGCCCTCCGAGGAACATCGGCTTCAGCACCACGAAATCGGCGGCATGCAGCTCCAGCACCCGCTCCAGACAGTCCGGAGAATCAACCGCCTCATCGGCGGCAATCCGCATCGGCGCCGCATCCCGCAGACGCGCCAGCGCCTCCACATCGCCCGCCGCCACGGGCTGCTCCAGCAGCTCGATCCGATGCGGGTACAGCCCTTCGAAGGCGTGCCGAGTCGTCTCCTCGTCCCACGCCCCGTTGGCATCGAGCCGAATCGTCGCCTCGGGACAGGCCTCCCGCAGCGCGCCCACCCGAGCAATGTCCTCGTCCAGTCCGGCCACGCCAACCTTCAGCTTCAGCACCGAGTACCCGGCATCCATCGCCTGCTGACCAAAGCCCGCCACCTCGCCCGGTTCACCACCACCGATGATCGCGTTCACCGAGACCCATGGCGCAGGATCGTTCCCCAGCAACCACGCGATCGGTTGAGCGGCGGCCCGCGCTTGCAGGTCCAGTTCCGCAACATCCAGCGCGCAACGCAGCGCCACCGCCCCGGGCCCCTCCACCGAGGCGCCGCCATCTGCCAGCAAGCTCGCGCCATGCTGCTGAAGCAGATCCAGCACGTGCTGCGCATTCCCACCATCGATGTGTGCCA
>JABIST010000229.1 GCA_018700215.1 Dehalococcoidia bacterium
GCGGGGTTGAGTCGTCCGGGATGGTGTTGTCCGAGGCGGAGCTGGGGATCTCGGAGGTGCACGAGGGGATCATTGAGCTGCCGGGGGATGCGCCGATTGGGATGCCGCTGGTGGATTACCTGGGCGATGTGGTGCTGGACGTGCACATCTGGCCGAACCGGGCGGACATGATGTCGATGGTGGGTGTGGCGCGCGAGGTGGCGGCGATCATCGGTAGCAAGGTGCGGGAGCCGGACGTGCTGTACTCGGCGCTTGGTGGGCCGGTGGCGGATGCGGTGTCGGTGGAGATTGAGGATGCGGAGCTGTGCGCACGGTATGTGGCGACGGTGATTGAGGGGGTGCAGATTGCGCCTTCGCCGGCGTGGCTGCAGGAGCGGTTGGTGGCGGCAGGGCAGCGGCCGATCAATAACGTTGTGGACATAACGAACTTCGTGATGTTCGAGCTGGGGCAGCCGTTGCACGCGTTCGACCTCGACACCGTCGAGGGGACGGTGGTCGTGCGGGCGGCGCGGGAGGGGGAGACGCTGACAACGCTTGATGGTGTCGAGCGGGAGTTGGCGACGGATACGCTGCTGATCACGGACGACAGCGGGCCGATTGGGCTGGCGGGGGTGATGGGTGGTTGGTCAACGGAGATCTCTGCTGGCGGGATCACTAGCCTCCCGCCTCGTCCTGCGACGACGCGGATTTTGCTGGAGGCGGCGCGGTTCGATCCGGTGAGCATTCGGCGGACCTCGACGAAGTTGGGGTTGAGGTCGGAGGCGTCGTCGCGGTTCGAGCGGGGGCTGTCGCCGGAGCTGGCGATGGAGGCGTCGCGTCGGGCGACGAAGCTGTTCGTCGAGGTGTGCGGTGGGACGGCGCTGGATGGCGCGGTGGATGCGTACCCGGGGACACATGAGCTGGCTGAGGTTGCGATTACTCGGGAGCGGCTGGACCGGCTGCTGGGGTTCCATGTGCCGACGGCCGAGGTGGAGCAGATCCTGGGGACGCTGGGGTTCGAGATGCTCGAAAGCGACGGGGAGTCCTCCGGAGGGACGTTCCGGGTGCGGACGCCGTGGTGGCGGACGGACATTTCGATTGCGGACGATCTGGCGGAGGAGGTGGTGCGGCTGGCGGGTTACGACCGGCTGCCGGAGTCGACGATTCGAGGTCGGACGCCGGTGTGGGAGCCGAGCCCGCTTCGGACGTTCCGGGACGCGATGCGCGATGCGCTGGCGGACGCGGGATGGCAAGAGGTGATTACGTACTCGCTGACGACGGACGAGGTGCTGGAGCGGGTGATGCCGGTGGAGGATCTGGCGATCATCCGACCGCTGCGGCTGGAGAACACGCTGTCGTCTGATCGCGAGGTGATGCGGCCGACGTTGCGACACGCGCTGATTGAGGTGGTGGATCGGAATATCCGCGCGGGTGCGCCGGAGATTGCGGTGTTTGAGGCGGCGATGGTGTTCCTGCCTCGGGACGGGGAGCCGCTGCCTGAGGAGCGGTCGCTGGTGACGGGGGCGATGAGCGGGGTGGATCTGGACCGGTGGGGACGGCCGACGGATCGGCAGCTCGATTTCTTCGATGCGAAGGGGGCGCTGGATCTGGCACTGAGCGCGCTGGACCTGGACGTGACGTACGAGGCGGACAGTGAGTACGCGATGATGCCGGGTCGAGTGGCGCGGCTGAAGCTGGGCGATCAATCGGTGGGCATGCTGGCGGAGGTGCATCCGGACACGCTGGAGAGCTTCGGTATCGAGCAGCCGGTGGCGTTGTTCGAGTTGGACCTGGAGAAGTTGCTGGCGCACGTGCCATCACGGAAGGAGCTGACCTCGGTAGCTCGGTTCCCGGCGGTGGAGCAGGACGTGGCGGTGGTGGTTGCGGAGGATGTGACGGCGGGTGCGTTGCAGGCGGTGTTCGAAGGTTCGCCGCTGGTGGCGAGCGCGGTGCCGTTCGATGTGTATCGCGGTGAGCAGCTTGGCGAGGGGAAGAAGTCGGTGGCGTTGTCGGTGCGGTATCAGGCGCCGAATCGGACGCTGACGCAGGAGGATGCGGACCGGGAGCAGGCGAAGGTGCTGAAGCGGTTGAAGAAGGCGCTTGGCGCCGAACTTCGTTCCTAGGGGGTCTTCGACCCCTTCTTGAACGCTTCGCGACTGTTTGAGGGTGGGCTGTGCTGGGGGCGCGGTGGCTGTTTCGCGATCGTGGGTGGGTGTGTGGTCCTCGGGAGACTCGATTTCACCTCGGAGGCGGCGGTCGAGGGGCGGGAGCTGGGAGGGGGTTGTGATCGTCTGGAAGGCGTGAGGTAGTGGTGTGCCGCTATAATGGTGTTTCAGCAGCCCCCACCGGGCGGACC
>JABIST010000298.1 GCA_018700215.1 Dehalococcoidia bacterium
AGTCCGCCCGCCGCTTCGATGTGCAGAACAGCGCCTTCCTCAGTGCCAACCTGCGTTTCGTCTTCTGGTACGCCGTCTTCGAGCCCGTCGTCGTCCTCTTCGCCGCCGGCACCACCGCCGTCATCCTCTGGTACGGCGGCATCCGAGTGCTGGACGACAGCTTCACGCTGGGCAACCTTGTCGCCTTCACCCAGTACATGGCGCTCTTCTACTGGCCACTGCGCGAACTCGCCCAGCGCTACACCACGCTCCAGCAGGCCATGGCCTCCGCTGAACGCGTCTTCGGCGTGCTCGATGAGCCCGAGGAGCTGACCGACATCGAGACCCCGCGGCACCTCGGCGATCGCATCTTCGGCAAGATCGAGTTCCGCAACGTCTGGTTCGCCTACGAGCCGGACAACTGGATCTTGAAGGACGTCTCCTTCACTGTGCAGCCTGGCGAATGGGTCGCCGTGGTCGGCGCGACCGGTGCCGGCAAGACCACGATCCTCTCGCTGCTCACCCGCTTCTACGACGTCCAGCGCGGCAGCATCCTCGTCGACGACATCCCGATCGACCAGCTCCCCCAGCGAGAGCTGCGCCGTCACGTCGGCCTGATGCTCCAGGAGCCCTTTGTCTTCACCGACACCATCGAGGAGAACATCCGCCTCCGCGACACCTCGATCTCCGGTGAGCAGGTCCGACGTGCCGCCGAACAGATCGGCGCCAGCGGCTTCATCGAGCGACTGCCCGCGGGCTACGACACCATGCTCGCTGAGTGCGGAGCCAACCTCTCCACCGGCCAGAAGCAGCTCGTCGCGCTCGCCCGCGTCGCCGCCTTCAACCCGGAGATCGTGCTGGTCATGGACGAAGCCACCGCCAGCATCGACCCCGAAACCGAAGCGGCGATCCAGCGCGGCATTCGCGAAGTCATGACCGAGCGCAGCTCGATCGTGATTGCCCACCGCCTCAACACCATCCGAGCGGTGAACCGCATCATTGTCCTGGACCACGGCGAAGTTGTTGAAGAAGGAACGCACGAGCAACTACTCGCCAACCGTGGCCAGTATCACCGGCTCTACGAACTCCAGTACCGCGATGATGTCCCGGTGGCGGGCGGCTAGCCCGCGCGCCGTCCCGCCCTCCCCTAGAATCGCCACCTGCGAACATCAGGCGGCCGTCGCGCCGCGTCAGGAGCACCCCATGCGTCTCGATGGCAAAGTAGCAATCATCACCGGCGCCGGCAGCGGCATGGGCGCCGCCACCGCCAAGCTCTTCGCCTCCGAAGGTGCCGCCGTCGTCGTCGCCGATACCTCCGATGAGGGCGGCAACTCAACCGTCGCCGAGATCACGGAAGCCGGCGGTCGCGCTCAGTTCGTCCACACCGACGTCACCGACGAGTCCGCCTGGGAGCGCCTGATCGCCGCTACCGACGAGGCTTTCGGTCAGCTCGACATCCTCGAACAACAACGCCGGCATCAGCGGCAGCGCCTACGCAGACACCACAAGTACCGAAGGCTGGCGAACCATCATGGGAGTCAACGTGGACGGCGTATTCCTTGGCACTAAACACGCCATCCCGATCATGACCCGCGGTGGCGGCGGCTCCATCGTCAATATGTCCTCGATCATGGGATTCATCGGCACCGAGGGCGCCCACCCCGCCTACTCAGCATCAAAGGGCGCCGTCCGCCTCTTCACCAAAGCCACCGCTGTGCAGCAAGGTCCAAGCGGCATCCGTGCCAACTCAGTCCACCCAGGTTTCATGCCCCCGATGCGCTCATCCACCCCGGTCGCCGACCGACGCCAACGCGCCGCCGACGACACCCCACTCCGCCGCACCGGTGAAGCCATCGAGGTCGCCTACGGCATCCTCTTCCTCGCCTCGGACGAAGCTTCCTTCGTCACCGGCACCGAGCTCGTCATCGATGGCGGTTACCTCGCCCGCTAGCGGAACCGCAGGAACCGCAGGAACCGCAGGAACCGCAGGAACACCCGCAGCGTCCTACC
Source organism: Dehalococcoidia bacterium (assembly GCA_018700215.1). Lineage (GTDB taxonomy): Bacteria > Chloroflexota > Dehalococcoidia > UBA2979 > UBA2979 > JABIST01. Next base: position 1,990 of record JABIST010000298.1, read on the forward strand.
TTCGAACCCAGCTTCGAGGAGACCTCGCATGCGTTTTGCCATCCTGCTGCTGGCCGCGCTCACCCTGCTCGCTGCATGTACCAGCGACGAACCGCCGGAACCAACCCCGTCGCCCGCTCCGACACTCGATGTCACCGCGACCGCCGAGCCGACGCCCAGCCCAACGGCAGCGGTCCCCCCGACTGAGACTCCCTCGCCCGAGCAGCAGCCGATCATCAGCCCGGCGCTCCGCTCGCCTGACGGCGCACTCATCGCCTACGTCGAGTTCCAATTCGTCCGCTGTCCCCCAGGCTGCTCCGTCGTCTTTGAGGATCGGCAGGGTACCGAGCTGCTTCGCATCCCCTTCACAGACCCCGCGCTCAGCCGCATCGCCGACGCCTGGGCTGCCTACACCATCGACGCCTGGCTCGATGACAGCTCCGGCGTCGTCCTCGGTGGCTCCTGCGAGTGCGACGGCGCCGGTGAGCATCCCGTCGTGATCGTCAAGCCTGATGGAGGAGTCATCGATAGCGGTGTATCCGCCTTGCTGGGCTCCAGCGGAGCACATGTCTCACCGAACGGGCGCTATCTGCTGTCGCGCGACCGCATTGATTCGCCGTGGGGCCCCGGGGTCGGATGTGCGATCTCAGGCTCGGCCAAGCTGATCGAACTGCTCACCGGCGACGTAATTTCCGAGGTCCCCGATGTGGGGTTAGCCCTTGTCGACTGGCAATGGCTCGATGGCAGCAACCTCGCCTATGCCCTTCGCCCATTCCCCAATCCCGACGACGGCACCTGCGACCAGCAGCAGTTCGAGTGGCGCCAGCTCCCCGTCGAGTGGCACCTGCTCACCATCCCCTGATCACACCCCCAACGAGAACGACTCCGCCGCCAACCCCGCGATGTACTTGCCAATCTCCAGCGACGACGTCGCTCCCGGCGACGGCGCGTTCAACACATGCACCGCCCGCTCCGTCCGCTCGATTGCGAAATCATCGAGCAGCGTCCCATCCCGACGAACCGCCTGCGCTCGTACCCCGGCGCCGCCCGTCGTCAGGTCGCCCGCCACGATCTCTGGAATCATCTTCTGCAGGTCGTGCGTGAACACCGACTTCCGCAGTGACCGGTTCACCTCGTTGATACCCGTCTTCCACTCGCGCTTTGCCACGCGCCAGAAGCCGGGGAAGCCCAACGTCTCGCTGAAGTCGCGGATGTTCAGGTCACGCTTCCGGTAGCCCTCGCGCGCCGTCGCCAGCACCGCGTTCGGCCCGGCCTCCACGTAGCCCTTCACATTGCGCGTGAAGTGGACGCCGAGGAACGGCAGGTCTGGGTCCGGCACCGGGTAGATCAGTCCTTTGACGAGGTGCTCACGCTCTTTGCGAAGCGTGTAGTACTCGCCTCGGAACGGCACAATTTGCAGGTCGATCTCTACGCCCATCAGCCGCGCGATGCGGTCCGAGTGCAGGCCGGCACAGTTGATCAGGTGCCGCGCCTCTCGCTCGCCCTGGTCCGTCTGGATCACCACCGAGTCTGCGCGAGGCGTAATGCCCGTCACCCGCGTGTTCAGTTGCAGCGTGCCGCCGGCCTCGGTCAGCTGCTTCGCGTACTCGCGCGTGATCGCGCTGAAGTCGACGATCGCCGTCGCCGGTGACCAGAGCGCCTTGATCGCCGAAACGTGCGGCTCGATCTCCGCGATTCGCTCCGGCCCCACCATCTCAAGCCCCTCGACGCCGTTCGCCTTGCCGCGCTCGAACAGCGTCTCCATCCGCGGCAGCTCTTCTTCGTGCGACGCCATGATCAGCTTGCCGCAGCGCTCGAAGGCGATCTCGTGCTGTTCGCAGAAGTCGACGATCGAGTTGCGGCCATCGACGCAGAACTGCGCCTTCAACGACCCCGGTCGGTAGTAGATCCCCGAGTGGATGACGCCGCTGTTGTGCCCGGTCTGCTGACCGGCCACCTCGCTGTCCTTCTCAATCACCAGCACCCGCAGGCCCGGATGCTGCTGCAGGAGATGCCGCGCACTCGACAGCCCGAGGATGCCCCCGCCGATGATCGCTACGTCGTACACGTCGCTCATGGCACCTGTCCTTGGTCGTTCCGGTCGCCCCTGAAGCCTCGCCTACGATCTTCGGTCCAGTCTGCCCGTCGCCGTACCGTGGCGCGAGACACCCTACGAGTTTCCGCTCGCCCCCTGCGCCGCGTTCGCGAGGAACGACGAACGGAACTGCACGCCCCAGCGCCCCTCGAGTTTCGTGAAGACCCACAGTGTGTCGAACCCGTTGTACTCACTGCCGTCCGAGTGCTGTCGCGACTGCCGAATCGCCAGGTGCACCTTATCCTCGCCGGCCTGCACCGCCTCCACCGACAGCGTCGACGTGTGGTCCCATCCCTCCGCCTGCAACCGCGAGGTGAGACCCTCCTGCTGCGCCCGGAAGTCGTCCGCCGTCTCCCAGCGTTGGAACTCGTTCCCCGGCCCCAGCCGCACGTGCGGGAAGTGCATGTTCGCGACTTGCATCTCCGTGTCCCGCTGGTTGAACCCATCGACGTTCCACCTATGAAACGCCGCGATCGCCTCTTCCGCCGGCCCTGCCATCGTCACTCCTCCTCCGCGCTCGCTTCTCCCGAGGCGCCACTTACCCCGCGGCCACACCCTCGATGCGCACCGCACCGCTGCTCACCAGCTCGTCGAACCGACTCCCCAGCCCGATCTCCTCGAGGATTTCCCGACCGTCCGAGCCCGGCGTCGGAGCCGGCCGTCCCGGCACCAGCGGCGTCCGCGACAGTCGCGCCGCCGGCCCCGTCGTCGTCACCAGCCCGCGATCCATGTGCTCCCGAGTCACGCTCAGCCCGTGTTCGACGATCCACGGATCGAGCATCAACTCCCGCACCGTCTCCACCACCCGATGTGCCCCCGCGCCCGCCGCGACGAGCTTCGACACCCACTCGTCGACAGCCCCGCTCGCGATCGCCGCTTCGAGGGCGCTCGCCAACGCTTCGCCCTCGAGCGTGCCGATGCCCTCGAGGCCCGCGACGATCTCCAGGCGCTCCAGATCCTCGCGCCGCGCACCGACGAACACCCAGCCGTCGCTCGCCTCGTACGCTCGATGCATCGGCCCGTCGCCCAGCGAGTCTTGCCCGCGCGCCTCGTCCCACACCTTCCCCTCGTGCCCAATCAAGAACTGCGACTGCAGTGCCACCGCCGTGTACGCCAGCGACCCATCGATCAGTTGGCCCTCGCCGGTCCGGTTCCGATGCAGCAGCGCCAGCGCCACCCCGTACGCGCCCATGAACCCCGTTCCGTAGTCGTTGATCGCATTCGTCTGCAGCGTCGGCTTCCCATCCCCGCCGAACCGCAGCTGCATTCCCGTCGTCGCTTGCGCAAGCTGCTCGTGGCCCGGCCGGTTCGCCCACGGCCCGATGTGTCCGAACGCGTTCATCGACCCGTAGATGATCTCCGGCTTCCGTGCCTTCACCGCCTCGTAATCGATCCCCAGTCGTTCCGCCGCACCGTGTCGATAGTTCTGCACGATCACGTCCGCCTCGTCGACGAGCTGCCAGAACACCTCCAGCCCCTCCTCGCTCTTCAAGTCCAGCAGCACGCTCCGCTTCGCGCGGCTCACGTCCGTGAAGAAGATCACCTGGTCGCCCCGCGTCGGCGCATCGATCTTGATCACGTCCGCCCCGTACTCCGCCAGCGTCCGACCCGATGTCGGGCCGGCCAGCACGATGCACAGGTCCAGCACCTTCACTCCATCGAGCACCGCCCTCAGCTCCTCCTCCGTCGCCGCTGCCCCCGCGCCACCTTCCGACGCCGCATCGAGACTCCCGAGGATCGCCTCCCGATCCGCGTCCAGCGCCACCCGCGGACGGATCGCCCCCGGCGTCCCGGACATCCGCACCGTTAGCCCCGGCTGCGAGGTCTTCCCCAGTACCGGGTCCTGCACATCCACCACCGCCAGCGACTCCCGAGCGTGCGGATGCGCCATCCACTCCTCCGTCGTCCGGCATACCGTGCACTCGGACCCTGCCTCCGCCACCAGGTCTTCCCACTCCTGCGCAGTCTTCGTGCGGAACAGCGCCTCTTCGGCCGCCTCCAGCTCTTCCCACCGCTCCGGGTCGAACAAGCCCTGATCCACCCAGTCTGTGATCCCCGCCAGCTCCATGAACTGCGGCACGTTCTGGTTCCCCGTGTGGAACATGATCCAGCGTCCATCTGCGCACTCGTACTGCGTCGTCCGCATCCGGCCCTTCGTGAACCGCAGCGTCTGCGGGTGCTGTCCCCGGTAGCCCAGCGCCCCGAACATCGCGTCGAACAGCGGCACCTCGATCTCTTGCCCCACCCCGTCCCGGTCGCGCGCGATCAGCGCCATCGCAATCGCCACCGATGCCTGGAATGCCGCGTAGCTCGAAGCCATCGGAATCGCCGTGTACACCGGCGGCGTCCTCGCACCTTCCTCCGTCCCCCGCGCGTAGTAGGTCGCCGTCGCCGCCGTCACCACCCCTTCCCAGCCGGCCACATCCCGACGCGGATCATCCGAGGCGAACCCCGGCAACGAGCAGTACACCAGCCGAGGATCAGTCGCCGTCATCGCCTCTGCGCCCAGCTCCAGCCGATCCATCACCCCCGGCCGGAAGTTCTCCACCACCACATCCGCCGACGCGATCAGCCGCCGAGCCGTCTCCACCCCCTCAGCCTCGCCGAGGTCGAGCACGATGCTCCGCTTCCCTCGGTTCCACGTCGCATTCGCCGCCGTCTCCCACACTGGCCCGCCCGGCGGGTCCACCTTGATCACCTCGGCGCCCTGATCCGCCAGCAACATCCCCGTCATCGGCCCCGCGATGTACTGCCCGAAATCGATCACCCGCACGCCATCAAGAGCACCCATCGAGACCTCCACGAACGCACCCGCTCAGGCGCGCAGCCTAGCGGACCCCGCCCCTCCTCACGACCTTCCGAGGAACTGCGACGCCCCAACCGGCGTTCAGTGAGGGAAGGGACATCTGCTGATGCGGCTCGCTCACCTCGGCAGCTTCGCGTTCGTCGCCACTCTCACCCTCGCCGCCGCCTGTACGTCCGACGCCCCGCCGTCCCCAACTTCCGAACCCACCTCGAGCGCCACGGTCCTACCCACGCCGTCCCCCACTCCATCCTCCACACTCACCACCTACGTGCCGCCCGAGACCCTCGATGTGCTCGCCACCGTCTGGCTGATCGATCTTGCCGACGACGGCATCATCACCCTCGCGGAGGACGCTGAGGACTACCCTTCCTCCGCGACGTTCAACCTCGCCGGCTTCCCGGTGCTCGAATACTGGCGCGGCGGTCGCACCCAGCAGCTCTTCGATGTCGATGGTGCTCCGCTCGGCGCCGTCATCGCACGACGCGTCTGTCAGCAGCTCGATGACGACACGGTTCGCATCGGTGGTCGCAACTATGAGGGCATCGGCTGTGGGCTCGTTTCGCCCGATCAGTGGTGGATGCTCTACTCCGTTGACTCTGGACCGCTCGCCGTCACGGACGCCTACGAAGTTCCCCTCTGGGACCAGTGGCTGATTGACCTCCGCACTGACAAGCGCACGCTGCTCCACCCCGGCATGCGTCACTGCGGCGGCTGTGACGGACGCTTTGGCCCGGTTTGGTCCCCTACCGGGCGCTACGTCTATTTCGCGGAACTGATCCAAGATGGAAGTGTCTTCCTGACGGACACCACCACGCTCGAGACCCACTTGCTCGGCTCAGGTGCCTCCGCCACCGACATGAAGTACCAGCCCGTGTGGGCACCCACCTCGAACCGCCTGCTGCATCCTGCGGAAGATGGCAGTTCCTTGCTCGAGGATCTTGAGACGAATCGCACGCTCAAACTCCCGGACATTCCCTGGCCAGCCTGGTTCGACGCTTCCGGTCGCTACATCTACGCGCCCGCCTACGAAGGCGAGCGCCTCCCTTCGAGCACTCGCGAGACCAGCGTGTTCGATGCCGCCACCGGCCAGCTCGTCGCCACGCGCGAGGGTGTCCCGTCCTCCGGGCGGGTCTACGGATCGGGCGGCGACCCGATCGCCGCTACCGCCAACGGTTTCGTCGCCGCGCTCGAAGGCGTCGTCGACTGTGGTGGCACCATCATCTACCCCGCTGGAGCCTCGGAGGGCTTCTGCATCAAGGGCGGATTCGGCGCGGCGATCTCGCCCGATGGGTCCCGCGTCGCCCTCGCCGTTCGTGGTGAGCGAGTGCCCACACACTTCGTGCCGAGTGACTCCGACGGCATGCTGCAGCTTCACGACATCGTCATCGTCAACATCTCGACCGGCCTCACTCGGACGGTCGCAACCCAGGCGGTGAGTGGAGGGTGGCCACCACAGATTGAGTGGGACGCGAGCAGCACACAAATCCTCGTGCGCTGGCCAGCTTGGTTCGGTGTCTGAGACTCGCTTAGCTCGCCTGGCGCACTGGCGGCGCTTGTGCCGGCGGCTCGATGAGCGTGCGAATCCCCGCCGCAACGAACCGGCTGCACGGGTCGCACAGCACAATCATCTGCTGCACGCCCTGCGGCTTCATCCGTTCCTGTCCGTCGGTCAAACGGATCACCTCGCCGCTTTGCACCACCACGGTCGTGATCTGGTTCCGTTGAGGCTGCTGGCATCGATCGCAGAAGTTGTACATCCACCGCTCTTTCGCGTGGGGGAGAGTCGTTACCTGATCTTCGAATCGGGAGCACGGCGAAAGCAGTACTCAGGCTGGGCCGTCAGTCACTTGGCAGCAGCGGGTTAGGCGGCATCCGCCATCTGCGCCATCTGTGTGTCGGACTGGGCAATCGCGCGCAGGTACATCGCGGCCAATTCACTACTCTCAAGCTCCAGCTTCGCCGCCTCTACCAGCACGTCGTCCCACTGCGCACGCAGGTACGTCTTCGCTACCTGCAGTGCCGTGGCCGCTGGACCCTCACCTCGCACCAGCGCGCGTGTGACACCATCCGAAAGCGGCAATCGGCCCACTGCGTCTGCCATCGGCTCGCCCAGCAACGTGTCAATGCTGGACAGCATTCCAACCATGTAGAACTCGGCCTGCTCGTCTGGAGAGATATCCAGCCGCTGACCAATCCCGTCACACATTCGCGCCAACGTCACGCTCTCGTGCAGCAACTCATTCGAGTCGTCCAGGATCGCCCCGAGCACGACGAATAGCGCCGCTCGGCGAATCTCGTCCTCACCGAACAGCACCACCGCGTCGTGCACCGTCCTGATCCGGCGGTTCTGCGAGTACGCCACCGAGTTCGCTGTCCTCAGCAGTTTGTAGGTCAGAGACGGATCGGCCTGCACGGCCTCGGTCACCGCGTCCGCGTCCAGCTTTCGCTGGGTGACCACCTCCAGCAGCTGTGCATGCGCGGGCGAGAGGCCCGGGAGCACCGGGCGTTGCATCGACTCCGGGCGGCTCAGGTAATAGCCCTGGAAGTAGTCGAACCCGTAGCCTTCGGCCAATCGCAGCGTTTCGATGGTCTCGATCTTCTCCGCCAGCAGCTCCACTCGCTGCACCTGCGCCGTTCGCACAATCTCCGCCAGGTCATCCACTTTCACGTTGGTGAAGTCGATCTTCGCCATCGTCACCGCGCCGTCGAACTGCTCGATTCGCTCCACTCGCTCCACATCGTCCAGTGCCACTCGGTAGCCTGCCTCGCGTAGCGAACGACAGGACTCCAGCACGCTTCGGTCCGCCGGGATGTCTTCAAGCACTTCCACCACGTCGCGCGCCGGATTGAACAGCAACGCCGTCCCGCCCACCAGCAACTCGCGCGTGAAGTTCACAAACACCCAGCGCCCGTCCGCCAGCGAATCGAACCCACCCAGCAGCCAGCCCTGCGTGATTAGCTGGGCAGTCGCCGTGGTGCCGTCTACAAAATGAGCTTCGCCCGTGTCCTCAAGGCCGCGGAACAGCATCTCGTACGCGTGCACCTGCCGGTACCGATCGTAGATCGGCTGTCGCGCGATAAAGAACGGCAGCTGAGGGTTGCTGCTGGCGCTGGAGCGACCAGAGGACATCGAGTGTTGGCGCCGTATCATCCCTGATCCTCCGGCGAGCTTCGCTCGCCTACTGCATCCGTGCAGCCGCGTATCTGTTACGGGATTATCGGCTCATTTACCCAGTTACATAAACAAAAAGCGGGCAACTTAGAAATACGTCGGGAAGCCGCCGTGGTTTCCGCATTGTTGGAGAGTATGACTCTCTGCTAAACGCGCCCGATTCAAGCAGCCGCTATTCCGCGGACGTTCCGCTTCAGAGCAACTTCGCGAGGATCCGCCCCTTCCGCCACGCGCGATAGTCGTCCACCGCAGCCGGGACCAGTGAGATTCCTCCAATTCCCAGCTTTCGGAGTATGAGCTTGGACCGCCTCGTTCCTCTGGCGGTGTTGATCGGTCGCCTCCACTCCCACTTGGCAAATCTCACATGAAGTTACGAAGAGGGATGCGCGCCCGACCACCCGTACGCGGACTTCCGGTGGCTCACATGCGACAATCCTCACCAATGACCGTTCGCAACCTCGAGGCACTCTTTCAACCTCGTTCCGTCGCGCTGATCGGCGCCAGCCCGCGCCCCGGCTCACTCGGCCAGGTGGTTGCTCGCAACCTGCTCCGTGGCGGGTTCCAGGGCGCCATCTACTTCGTGAACCCCAGTGCTGACGAGGTCGAAGACCAGCGCTGCTACCCGGACATCGCCTCGCTGCCTGAGGCGCCGGACCTCGCCGTCATCGCCACACCGCCGGATGCCGTGCCCGATCTGATCACCGAGCTTGGGGCGCGCGGCACCCGGGGTGCTGTCGTGATCACCGCCGGCTTCGGCGAAGGCGGAGATGCCCAGGGC
>JABIST010000212.1 GCA_018700215.1 Dehalococcoidia bacterium
CGATCGATCATCCAGCCCTGGAGCGGCCCGAGCAGGCCGCTTTCGGCGCGGGTCATGGCGAACGCGATGGAGAGGGTGGTGGCGGACCAGCCGAACTGATCACGAAGGAGCACGGAGTAGGAGCCGAAGGCCTGCATGAAGAGGCCGCTCTGCATGGCCTGGATGGCGGCCCCTGCGCCGACGATGCGCCAGCCGTAAAAGCGGAGACGGTTGCGGAGTTGGCCTATTCGGATGTGCTACCGCCTCTGTCGCGGTGACAGGCAGCCCGACATTGTCTGGTTGGCAGGCCGATCACGCGGTCCCGCTGGCGGCGAAGGCGCGGCATTTGAGTGCGCGCTCCAGATCGTCGTTGGACTCGCGGAGCAATCGACTCAGCAGCGGCTGACCATCACCGAGCGTGGCCAGGAGTTGCTGCGAGCGTTCGAGTACGGCGGGTTCGACGCGGGTGGGGAAGAGGCTGCCGAAGTAGGTGGAGGCGAACTCGTTCTCGCTGCGTTCGAAGACGCCGGGAATGACCTCGAAGAATCGCTCGGTGTAGTTGGCGAGCAGGTCACGCTGGGACCACCAGTGGAAGCCGCCCATGGCGGCACGGGTGAGGTGGAGGGAGCCGTAGCCATCACCAAGGAAGCGGTTCCAGGCGGCCTCTTTCACATCGGCGTCTGGGACGGAGACTTCGGCACGAAGCATCTGGCGCTGACCGCGGTCAGACGGATCGCGCTTGCGTTCGTCGCGGATTCGGTCCGCGGCGCCGGAGATGTTGTAGGCGACGGTGCGGACGGCGATTTCCCAGCGCATGTTCTGGTCGATCGTCAGCCCATCGACGGTGAGGTCGCCATCGGCGAGGCGGGCGCAGTGGGAGATGTCGTCCGAGGTGATGGCGAGGTTGATCAGAGTGCGCGCCCAGATGATGCGGAGGTCAGGATCGCTGACGGTGTTGAGGGTGCGCCAGGCGAGTTCGAAGCTGTTGTGGGCGACGAGTTCCTTCTGCGCTTCCGGGATGTAGCGGCCGACGCTGGCGGTCATGGTGGAGAGCGTGGATTCGACGAGTTCTGGGTCTCGTTCGGCGGCGACCTTCGGTCCGGCGAGTTCCAGGTAGTCAGGCGCTCGGAGCTGCTGGTCTCTGACCATGTTCCAGAGCGCCTGCCAGATGAGCTGGCGGAGCAGTGGATCGTCGATCCGTTCGAGGTGCTCTCGGACGAAGTCGAGCGAGGCGTCGTCGAGTGCGATCTTCACGAAGTCGTGGTCGTTGTAGTTGGGGAAGACGAACTGGGGCGCGGCGAGGCCGATCGCCTCTGGGACATCGGCTGAGTCGGACTCGATGACGCCGGGGACGGTCTCGATGGTGATCGAGTCGCCCTCGTCACGTGCGAGTGCAATCTCGATGTGGTGCGGGCGGAGCGTCTGGTGGTCAGGCGGAGCGGTTTGCTGGAGCTGCATTGCGGAGACGCGATCGCCATCGGCTTCCCAGCTGGCGGCGAGGGTGTTGAGCGACGGGGTCTCGAGCCAGAGGCGCGCCCACTCGTGCAGGTCGCGGTCATCGCCGACGGAGCGCGAGCCGTCTTGCAGGGCATCGAGGAACTCGGCAAGGGAAGTGTTGCCGTACTGGTGGCGTTGGAAGTAGGTGCGCATGCCGTTGCGGAACCCGTCCATACCCATGGTGGCGACGAGCTGCTTGATGGTGGCTGCGCCTTTGCCGTAGGTGATGCCATCGAAGTTGAGGAAGGTCTGATCGGTATCGGCGACTTCGCCGGCGATCGGGTGGGTGGTGATGAGCTGGTCCTGTCTGTAGGCCCAGTTCTTCATCCCGGAGTTGAAGACCTGCCAGGAGCTGTGGAAGCGAGTGCCCTCCACCAGCGCGAGGTACGACATGTAGGTGGCGAAGCTCTCGTTGAGCCAGAGGTCGTTCCACCAGCGCATGGTGACCAGGTCGCCGAACCACATGTGGGCCATTTCGTGGAGGATGACCTCCGCTCGGTTGAGCCGCTGGTTGTCCGTGGGCGGGTCACGGAAGACGAAGACCTCAGCAAAGGTGACGGCGCCCACGTTCTCCATGGCGCCCGCGTTGAATTCCGGGACGAAGATCTGGTCGTACTTGCCGAATGGGTAGGGGTAATCGAAGAACTCGGCGAAGAAGTCGAGGCCCTGCTTGGTGACCTCGAAGAGTTCGTCCTGGTCCAGGTGGGGGGCGAGGGAGCGGCGGCAGAAGAAGCCGAGGTCGATATCGCCATGGGTGTCTCGGAAGGCCTGGTAGGGGCCGCAGATGAGGGCGAACAGGTAGGGCGAGAAGCTCTGGGTCTTGGCGAACTCGTGGCGAGTGCGGCCGTCATCGAGCTGGTTCGTGGATGTGGCGGCGCTGTTGTGGACGATTTCCCAATCCGCGGGTGCGGTGACGGTGAGGTGGTAGGTGGCTTTGATGTCCGGCTGGTCGAAGCAGGGCAGCAGCTTGTGCGCGCTGAACGGTTCGAAGTTGGAGTAGAGGTACTCTTCCCCGTCTTCTGGGTCGATGAACTGGTGGAAGCCATCGCCGGAGTGGTCGTACTCGTTCTCGTAGGAGATGAGGAGGAGGTTCTCCGCCTGGAGGAGCGCACCCGGCAGGGTGATGCGGTGGCCGTCCCATTCCGGCGTATCGATCGACTCGCCATTGAGCACGAGGCTTTCGATGGTGGAGCCAGTCAGATCGATGATGGTGTCGCCCTGACCGCTGTCGTTGAAGCGGATGGTGCTGGTGCCTCGGTAGCGCTCTGCGCCGGCGGTGAGGTCGAGCGTCAGCTCGTAGGAGGTGCCGGAGATGCGAGCGGCGCGGGCTTCTGCCTCGAGTTGGGTGAGGACGTCACGGGGAGCAGGGGGTGCCGTAGTCATAGGTGCCTCGTTCCGGGAACCAGCGCGACATTGCAGTAGAAGTTAGGGGGCTCATCGTAGCCCCAGCGGGATTGAGGGGCACGCGAGCGTGGGCTGACGGTGAAGGGAAATGTCAGGGGGACTCCCGCAGCGTGCGTTTCTCAGGTAGATTACGCCCAGAATTAGTCAACAAAACTGTGCGAGGGGGGCTGTTGTGGCAACTGCTGATGAGATTCGTGGACAGATCGAAGCGAGCCGGACGGCTCTACGCGGGGCGCTTGAGGGAGCGGACGCTGGCGCCTGGGAGCAGACACTGGCGGGCGATGAGTGGACGCCGCGGCAGACGGCAGAGCACGTGATTGGCGCGGAGCGCTTCTTCGCCGGTCGGGTAGCTGACGCGATGCTGGGCAAGGCGCCGGAGCGCCCCGAGCTGGCGCTGGCGAGCCCGCAGGATGCGCTGGCGGCGTTGGATGCGGCGGTTGAGGACGCGAATCGGGTGATTCGCTACGTGGAAGACCGCGATCTGACCAAGACCGCAGGCGAGGACTCCAGCATCCAGGCGACGCTGGAGATGATGGCGACGCACGTGGCCGAACACGCCACGCAGCTCAGCGGTTCGTAGCGGACTCTACCTCGCGACGACGAGCACGCCGCGGTTCGATGACGAAGCGGACCGCGGCGACGACGACGAGCACGATGGCGAGACCCAGCCAGGTTGCGGCGTACTCCAGGTGCGGCGTGTTGCTGGCATAGGGTAGGTAGCCCTGCACCGGTAGCGTTCCGTCAGACGAGGGTTCGCCCGGCTGCCGCTGCGCGCCCTCGATCACCAGCCAATCGACGACGGGGTAGGGGAGCGTTTCGCCCATGGCGACTGGATCGAGCGCGGTCCAGAGGCCGCTGTCGGTCTGCTGCCCACGCCCCGCACCGGTGCGAATCAACCCTGCGAGCGATTGATCCAACTGCGATGAGAGATCGGCGAGCACCGCGTCTCGCTCAGCGAGCGGGTACCAGCCGCGATTGACGAGGACCGCGGGGCCGTCTGGCGTCAGTAGGAACGGTGTGACCAGCTGTTCCCCGCGCGTCTGGAGGCGGGCGCGGTTGCCGAGGATGAATGAGTGCTCGTAGTCCCAGGTCCCGCTTGCGATGAGGCGCCGGTAGTCGAGGTTGGCCGGATCGGTCGAGAGCGCATCCTCGGAAGTGAGCGGCGCCTCGGTGGCGCGGGCATTGCGTTCGGCGACGAGGTGGTTCTTCCAGTCGTTGCGCTGGAGTTGCCAGATGCCGAGTGCCACGAGGATTGCGACGACACCGAGGATTGCGCCGAGCAGGATTGGTGTGGGGACGCGAAAGGTCATGCAGATTCCCGGCTGACTGCTCTGGTCGCTCTGGCTGCTCCATAGTTTCGGACGAGGGGTTGCGGGGGGCAACGATGCACCGGTGGTGGGGCAGGGCCGAGAGCACTGGATGGGACAGGTCCCAACGTCCGTGGCGCTGGGCGCGGGACCGTGAAACACTGCTGAAACCTCGTGGTCCTATCGTTTTGAGTGACCTCGATTGACAGAAATTTGTTGCAGGATCGCGCCACCGGCGGGGATCGACGCAGAGTGCAGGGGAGTGCCACATGCCATACCGAGCCGAGTACATCTGGATCGACGGCACAGAGCCGACGCCGGAAACGGGATACGTGGGGCCGCTGCTCCGTTCCAAGACGAAGGTCCTTGCTGACGGTGCTGAGCCAGGGCTGTGGGGCTTCGATGGTTCCAGCACGAATCAGGCACCGGGGGCCAACTCTGACTGCGTGTTGCG
>JABIST010000315.1 GCA_018700215.1 Dehalococcoidia bacterium
ACCGCGGAAGTTGGAACGCAGGAAGGGTGCGCGGGCGTGCCGCGTATTCGTCGCGGCTCGGCTAGGATGCGGCCTGCGACGAGCGGTAAGTAGAGGTGGGTTCGATGGCTGAAGTAACGGGCGCGGCGCTGGCGGCACGGCAATTGCAGGCGCATGGGATCGACACGATCTTCACGGTGCTGGGCGGGCCGATGATCGACCTGCTGGCCGAGGCGAACGACCTGGGCATCAAGGTGGTGAGCTGCCGGCACGAGATGAACGCGTCGTTCGCGGCATCGGCCTGGGGGTACCTGAACCAGAAGCCGGGTGTGATGGTGGCGGCGTCCGGGCCGGGGATGACGAACTGCGTGACGCCGATGTACGTGGCGACGGAGAGCGCGATGCCGCTGGTGGTGCTCGGTGGGTCGGCGACCGAGGGCGCCCTGGGGCTGGGGTCGTTCCAGGAGACCGATCAGGTGGCGTTCGCGAAGCCAGCGACGAAGTGGGCGCAACGGGTGGACAAGACGGAGCACATCCCGGAGCTGATCTATCTGGCGATGGGGAAGGCGCAGTACGGGCGACCGGGCGCGGTCTACCTCGACTTCCCGGGGAACCTGCTGTCGGAGCGGGTGGACGAGGAGCTGGCGCCGATCCGGCAGGCGCCACAGATCGTCGCGACGGCGCAGCCGGACCCGGACGCGGTGGAGCGGGTGGCAGAGATGCTGTCCTCGGCGAAGCGACCGCTGGTGATGATCGGCAAGGGCGCGGCGTGGGCTGATGCAGGGGTGGAACTGAGCCGGCTGGTGGAGCGGGGGATCCCGTTCATCGCATCGCCGATGGGTCGCGGGACGATTCCAGACGACGACGAGATGAACGCGGGGGCGGCACGCTCGGCGGCGATGGCCGAGGCGGACGCGGTGCTGATGGTGGGTGCACGGTTCAACTGGATGTTCCAGATGGGGAAGCGACTGCCCTCGAACGTGCGAATCGCGCAGATCGACTTGGAGGCGGAGGAGTTCCACTCGGCAGCGCCAGTGGAGATCGGCATCCAGGCGGACGCGCGGGTTGGGGTGGAGGCGGTGAACGCAGCCCTCGATGGTCGTGCGCTGGCGGTGTCACAGAGCGGCTGGATGCAGCAACTCCGCGAGAAGGGCCGCGAGAACGAGGCGAGCGTCTCCGAGCAGATGTCGAGCGACCAGCAGCCGATCAACCACTACCGCCTGCTGGCGGACGTGCGTGACTCGATCGAGCGCGACGCAATCGTGGCCGAGGACGGCGAGTTCTCGATGGCGATCGCCCGGCAGGTGATGCCGACGTACGTGACGCGCCACCGCTTCGGCGCGGGCACCACCGGCTGCGTAGGGACCGGTATCCCGTACGCGATGGGAGCGAAGTTGGCGCGCCCGGATCGGCAAGTCGTCGCCGTCGTCGGCGACTACGCCTTCGGTGCGGCGGCGGGCATGGAGGTGGAGACCTGCGCGCGGTGGAACATTCCGATCGTGATCGTCGTGGCGAACAACGGCGGAATCGCGGCGCACTCGATCCAGGACCGCAGCTTCCCGGCTGATGCACCGCCGATCGCGGTACTGCTACCGGTCGACTACGAGCGCATGGCGGAGATGGTGGGCGGCTACTCGGAGCGGGTGACGGACCCGGACGAGATCGGGCCGGCAATGGAGCGAGCGTTCGCCTCGGGGAAGGTGTCAGTGCTGAACGTGGTGACCGATCCGAAGGCGAAGCGGAGGGGCGGCGGCTACCTGTGATCTTGTCCGCTCAGAAAGCTCAATGAGCCTCGGCCGCGTCTCGGTAGTCGGCGGGTAGCTGTCGGGTGCGGCTAACCCTCGAACGGGACCGGGAAGACGAAGGTCTCGATTTGGCCCACGTGGTCGTAGGTTTCGGTGACGGGCGTGGCCGTGGTGACCGGGATCTCGAGGTGGTCGGCGGCTGAGCGGGTGAAGAGGGCGTAGGCGCGGTTGCCGACGACGTCGGCTGCGTGGTTCTTGAGCAGGCGGTGGACAGCGTTCACGTCGGGGCCGAGTAGCTCCTGGCGACCGGCGATCGGCTGGAGGACGTAGCCGCCGTGGTGCATGACGAACTTCAGATCGAGCGTGATGCCGAAGCTGCAGGCGCTGCAGCCGCAGGTGAGCGCGCGTTCCATGGCGGCGACATTCTCCTGGAAGGCGGAGTAGCAAGAGCTCATGCAGGCAAGCAGTGACTGGCCGCGAAGCGGGAGGTCGGCGTCCGCGGCGAATGCGAAGACGGCGTCGCCCTCGGTCTTGGAGAGGGTGAACGGGGGGACGAGCCGCTCAACGATGCCATCGAGCAGCGTCATCATGATCGGATAAGCCTCGGGTACCTCGCCGGTCTCAGCCATCTCCGCGCCATGTTCGGCGCCGACACCCTCGAGGAAGGCGGTGTAGCCGGAGATATCGGCCAGCAGCAGAGTTCCGCGGTTCGCACCGGGCCTGTGGTCGGATGTCATCGATTGCCTCCGGAACGTCGAACAGGCCAGCGATCATAGCGGGTGCGCGCGGCAGCGGCTGTGGCAGTGCCGTCAGTCAGGCAACAACAGCTTCGTCCCGATAACGGGCGATGAGGCTGGTGGGTGGGGTGGCGAAGAGGATCGAGGGGATACCGACGAGGGCAACGACGGCGGCGGAGATCAGCCAGCCGGCGGTGTAGTTGCCGTTGATGTCGACGAGGTAGCCCACGAGCCAGGGGCCTGCCGCACCGCCGGTGGTGGAGACAAATTGAACGGTGCCATTGATGGTGCCGAAGCTCTTTGTCCCGAAGTAATCGGCCGTCATCGAGGGGCGCAGGGGGATCGTGCCGCCAAAGCCGGGTGCGGCGATGGCGACACCGAGCACGGCGACCCAGAAGTTTGGCGCGAGACCGAGCACAACGAGACCGAGCGCCAGCGATGTCATCGCGCCGGCCATCATCAGGCGCTTGGAATAGCGGTCCGCCAACCAGCCGAAACCGACGCGCCCGATGATCGAGAGCATCGTGAAGATGGCGATCGTGCTGCCGGCGACGGACTTGGAGACGCCGATCTGGGTTTCGAAGTAGGGGATCTGGTGGACGACGAGCGAGACGAAACCGAAGGAGCTACCGAGCAGGGCGACCGAGAGCAGGATGAACGCACGCGAGCGGATCGCGACCATCACCGGGACGCCCCACTGCTCCGCTGCAGCGACCGGCACGTCGCCATCCTCGGGATTACGTTTCACGCCGTCGAGGAGCTGATGGTGGTCCTTCGGTCTGGAACGCACGTTGACGCCGAGGGTGAAGCCGACGAGCAGCATCGCGAGTGCGAGCAGGCGCAGGGCGTCTCGCCAACCCGCTGCTTCGACGATCCAGGCGATACCGACGACGAACAGGCCACCGAGCCCACCGCCAAGCGTCATGAGCGACATGGCGAAGGCGCGTCGCACCTGGAACCAGGTAGCTACGGCGGTGAGGCCAACCTGGCCAGCGGCAGCACTGGAGCCGAGCGCCACGACGACCATGACGACGTAGAAGTGCCAGATCTCCTGCATGAAGGACATGGCGAAGACGCCAGAAGCAGCAACGGTGATGCCGACGAAGAGGACGCGTTTCGGCCCTATTCGGTCGAGGGCGATGCCGACGAGGATGGCGCCGATGCCGCCGACCTCGTTGCGGAGCGAGAAGGCGAGGGCGGTCTCGGAGTTCTTCCAGCCGAATTCGGCGCGGACTTCGTTGTAGATGGTGCCGAAGCCGTAGAAGAAGGTGGCGGCGACGACGAGGACGATGACGCCGGCGGAACCGACAACGATCCAGCCTTCGTAGACGTTCGGGTAGAGCTTGCGCAG
>JABIST010000412.1 GCA_018700215.1 Dehalococcoidia bacterium
GCGATCTGGCCGGGGCGGAGGTGCTGTTCGAGGAGGAGGGCGATGCGCTCGATCTGCCTGGAGGGGAAGCGCCAGGCGGCGAGGCGGGAGCGAACGATGTCGGCGCCGAGATCGCCGTGGCCGAAGAAGCGGGTGCGGCCATCAGGTTCGACGGTGCGGGTGCGTGGCTTGCCAACATCGTGCAGCAGGGTGGCGATGCGAAGGGTGGTGGCGTGCTCATTGAGGTGGTGGCGAACATCACCCCAGCGGCTGGCGGGCCAGGGCTGGTCCCAGGTGGTGTGCCAGATGGTGGCTGCGGGTTCGTCGGCGGGTGGCTCCAGAGCGAGGAGAATGTCGATCCACTCGGAGGCGGCAAGGGCGTGGTCGAGGACGTCGAGGCGGTGGTGGGGACGCTGGTCGACGGCGCGGCCCTCGATCAGTTCGGGGAAGCAGATGTCGAGGAGGGTGGTGCGTTCGAGCAGGCGGATGCCCTGGGAGGCGCGAGGGGAGGCGAAGAGGCGGGTGAGTTCGTGTTCGACGCGCTCGGGTGCGATATCGGCGAGGAGGGCGGCGTGAGTGGTGATGGCCGCCTCGGTAGCCGGATCGATGGTGAAGGCGAGTTCGGCGGCGAGGCGGACGGCGCGGAGGGTGCGGAGTGGGTCTTCGACGAGTGCGTGCTCGCTGATGAGGCGGAGGTGGCGGGCATCGAGGTCGGCGAGGCCGTCGTGCTGGTCGATGACCTCGGAGGGGTCGAGCTGGGCGAGATCGGCGGGGACGCGTTCGAGGGGGACGGCGAGCGCGTTGACGGTGAAGTCGCGGCGGGCGAGGTCTTCGTCGAGGGTGCCGGCGAGCTGGGTGAGATCGATGGAGCCGTTCTCGAGGGGGAGGCGCTGGAGGGGAAAGCGGTCGCCGAGCTGCACGACGTGGGTGCTGAGGGCAGCGGCGAGGGTGGTCGCCCACACCTCGGGAGCGGCGGTGGCGATGTCGAGTTCGGTCACGGGGCGGCGGAGGAGCGCGTCGCGGACGGCGCCGCCGACGAGGTAGGCGGGCGGGAGGTCAGGGCGCTCGCGGGCGAGCAGAGCGAGGGTGCGAATCGCCTCGGCAACTGTGGCGCGCTGTGCGGGCGTGGTCATGCGGCGAGGGTGGCGACCGGGGGCGGTCGCGGTCAATCGGGTGGAGCTATGTGGTGCTCGCTGGTGTGACTAGTTCCAGGTGTGGTTTTCGTAGACCCAGTCCAGCAGATCCGCAGCTTCGCCGTAGCGGTCCGGGGAGTTGAGCAGCACGACGTAGACGCGGTGCCCATCGCGGACCGCGGAACCGACGAAGGTGCGGCCGGCGTCTCCGGTGTAGCCGGTCTTAATGCCATCGGCGCCGTCGTAGCTGTTGAGGAAGCCGTTGATGTTGTTCATCCAGAAGGTGCGGCTCCCTCGGGCGGTCCAGCTTGAGGCCTGGACCATGGTGGCGAAGTCATCGAGCTGCATGCCGTAGCGGGCGAGCATGGCGAGGTCGTAGGCGGAGACGAGGTGGGTGTTCTGGTCGAGGCCGTGGGGGTTGGCGAAGTTGCTGTCGGTGAGACCGAGGCGGGAGAGGAGGGTGTTCATCTGGTTCACGAAGGCGGCGTCGCTGCCGGCCTGGTGGCGACCGATGGCGAGGGCGGCGTCGTTGCCGGAGCGGAGCATGAGGCCGTAGAGGATGTCACGGAGCTGCATGCAGTCGCCGGGGAGCAGGCCCATCAGGCTGCTGCCGGGCATGTCGCGGCTATCGACATCGGTTTGCACCCATGCATCGAGGTCCGCGCCCTCGATGGCGAGGATCGCGGTGGCGATCTTGGTGAGGCTGGCGGGGGCGAGTGCTTCGTGACCATCGAGATCCCAGAGGACGGCGCCAGAGGCTTCGTCGACGATGATCGCGGCGGTGGAGCTGATCTCGGGGACCGCTGTTGCGGTAGTGAGGTTCGGTGCGGATCCGGTGCTGGCGGGGATAGGGGCGACGGGAAGTCGGGTGATGGCGGCTTGGGAGACGGCGGAGCTGGCGGAGCTGCCGCAGATGATCATGAGGATGGTGCCGGCCGGGACCTGTTCGCCGCCGAAGTGGGTGAACCACGGCTGGTTCACGAAGCTTGGCGCGGACGGATTGAAGACGAGCCACTGGTTGCTGACGCGCGTGTAGATCGCGGATGGATCGCAGCCGCCCGCGAGCGCGGTGTTGATGACGCCACTGACGGTGCCGCCGCCCCAGAGCTGGAGGCTGATCCCGCTTGCCGGAAGCGATGCGGAGAGGCCGGGTCGAGCGATCGGTTGCTGGGCGCAGTTGGGTTCGCCGGCGTAGGGCTCGAGGAACTCGTCGGCCATCCAGCCGGTCTTGCCGCTGACGGTGACGGACTGCCATCGGAAGTCGTCGGCGACGACGGCGGCATCGAGTACCTGGACGAGCGAGCCCTCGGCGTAGCAGTCGAGTCGGTTGCTGCTGAGGCCTGGTGCGTCGCGGAGCCGGAGACAGTCACCGTCGGCGCGGATGACGGCGGTGGTGCCGGGTACGAGTGGTGTATCGCGGAGTGTGTTGGTGGTGGCGGCGCGAGCCGGTGGGTTCTGGACACTAGCTGCGAGCAGCTGACCGGGAACGGCACCGAAGAGTGTGGCGACGAGGAGGAGTATGAGTAGCAGCCGGGGAGGGCGTGACACAGTGCGTCGCCTTGTCTCAACCCGCCTTCACCACCATACGGCAAGGACGAGGGAAGTTCGTTAAAGGATCGACGGAGGATGGAGCGGTCTTGATGGCCGAGAGGCCAGAGTGCCGCAGACGTGACTCGCAGGGCTCGAGGGATGGCTGGTTGGCCGTCGTTTGTGAGGGCGCGGGCGGCTATGGTGTGCCGCGATGGGCACGGAGGACGACGCGATGGTGGCTACGAGTAATTTCGAGACTTTGCCAGAGTTGCTCGCGTTCGGGACGCGCGAGTGGGGCGACCGAATGGCGTTCCGTTCCCCGTGGGGCAGCGGGATGGAGTCGGTGACGTTTCGCGAGCTGGAGCTGCTGGCGGCGGGTGCCGCGGAGCGGCTTGCGGCGGACGTTGAGCGTGGTGAGTTCGTGCTGATCGGGGGGCGGAACTCGATCCCGTGGGTGGTGACGTTGCACGCGCTGTTGTTGCGCGGCGCGATCCCGGTGCCGGTGGACACGGAGATGCCCTCGGACGCATTGAACTCGATCCTGCGTGAGTTGCAGCCGGCGGCGGTAGTGGGGGACGAGACGTTCCTGGCGCGGGTGAGCGGCATTTCCGGCAAGAAGATCACGCTGGATGAGGTGCACGACTGGCCGGCGGCGGAAGTGGCACCGGTGCTGGATCCGCCCGCGCAGCCGGATGAGCTGGCGCTGCTGCTGTACACGGGTGGGACGACCGGGCGGCCGAAAGGGGTGATGCTGAGCCATCGGAACCTGGTGCACGGTGTGAACGCGACGGTCGACGGCGGCGATCTGCGGATGAGCGATGTGCTGTTTGTGGTGCTGCCGCTGTTTCACGTGTTCCCGCTGACGGTGGGGCTGCTGGCGCCGATGGCGGCGGGACTGCCAGTGGAGCTGGAGTATCGGCTGACTCGGGTGTCGCAGCGGGCGTCCGAGACGCCGCCGACGATCATCCTGGGCGTGCCTGCGCTGTGGGAGGCGTTGCTGCGGACAGTGGAGCGGAACGCACGCGGCGGTGTGAAGGGCGCGTACTTCAAGGCAGCGGCGGCGTTCAATCGGACTTTGGTGCGGACGGTGGGGATCAACCTGGGGCGGGTGCTGTTCATGCCGCTTCAGAAGGCGCTGGGCGGGAACCTGCGCTATCTGGTGAGTGGCGGGGCACGGCTGGATCCGGCAATCCAGCGACGAATGACGGAGCTTGGGCTGCCGGTGATCCAGGGCTACGGGCTGAGCGAGGCGGCACCAGTGGTATCGGTGCAGCGGTTCGTCGGACGGCGCTACTGGTGGCGCGGGCGCTACTACTGGAAGCGGATCGGCTCGGTGGGGACACCGCTGATCGGCGTGACGGTGACGATTGAGCCCCGCGAGGGCGTTGACGAGGAAGACGGCCAGGGCGAGCTGGTTGTGCAGGCGCCGAACGTGATGATGGGGTACTACGAGCGCCCGGCGGATACGGCGGCGATCTTGCGCGATGGGGCGCTGCACACGGGTGACCTAGCTCGGATCGATGAGAACGGGGACATCTGGATTACCGGGCGGGCGAGTCTGGTGATCAGCATGCCGAACGGCAAGCAGGTGAATCTGGAGACGATGGAGGCGGAGCTGCTGGAGGCGCCGGAAATTGCCCAGATCCGCCTGCTGGTGGAGCAGGAGCCTGAGTGGAAGCTGGTGGCGGTGGTGTTCCCGAGCGAGGAGGCGCTGGCCGGGAATGGGATCGACGATGGCGAGAAGCTGCTGACCGTGGCGCGCGACGCGGTGCGTCGGCAGTCGCGCGGGTTGCCATCGTGGCTGCGAGTGGACGAGGTGCGGCTGAGTGGCGATCTGCTGCCGGTGACGCGCCTTGGGAAGTTGCGACGAGCGACGCTGGAGTTGGGTGAATTCGACTTCGATCACTGGCGCGGTGAGGCGCACCAGGCGACGCTTGCGGAGGAGTAGCCGCCGGCTGGTGGTGGCGACCTAGTCGGCCTGCTTGCGGAGCCAATCGGCGACGAAGGGGTTGTGTTCGCGCTCGAAGCCGATGGTGGTCTGCTGCATGTGGCCGGGGAGGACGGTGGTGTCGTCCGGGAGTTCGAGCAGTTTGTCGCAGATGCTGGTCATCTCCTGATCGAGGTTGCCGCCGGGGAAATCGGTGCGGCCGATTGAGCCTCGGAAGAGGGTGTCGCCGCTGAAGAGGAGGCCTTCGTCCGCGTAGTAGCTGACGCTGCCGGGGGTGTGGCCGGGGGTGGTGATGGCGCGGAGGCGGAGTCCGGCGACCTCAACGATGTCGCCGTCGGTGACGAAGGCCGAGGGGTCTGGCGGTGGGTCGTTGACATCGAATCCGAACTTTTCGGCGGAGGATTGCCAGCCGGTGCGGAGCAGGTCGAGATCGTCCTCGTGGAGGAGGAACTTCGCGTTCGTCGCGCGGTGGACTCCGGCGACGCCGAGGATGTGATCGACGTGGGCGTGTGAGTTGGCGATGTATTTGATGGTGACGCCCATATCGCGGGCGAGCGCGAGCACCTCGTCAGGTTGATCGCCGGGGTCGATGCAGATGGCTTCGCTGGTCTGGCGGCTGCCGATCACCCAGCAGTTTTCCTGGAACACACCGACGACGATGCCGCGGACCATGAGCTCGTTGGCGACTTCCATCGTTCGATCCTAGCTGGTTGCGTTAGAGGGCGGCGACGATGGCGTTGGCCGGTGGCAGGCCAGTAGCGAGTGGCATCCAGTTTTTCCCTTTGTCGTGGGAGGCCCAGATGGTGTCGCCAGCGGAGGCGAAGGCGGTGTCTTCAGTATCCCAGAGGCGGGTGACGCAGGGGATGCGCTCCCACTCGTCGCCACCGGCGCCGCGGTCGCTGTCGGAGGCAGAGGGGGGTGGGTCGCCGAGCATGATGCGGGTCCAGGTGACGCCGCCGTTGGGGGATCGGAAGAGGGCGCCTTCGAGGCCGGGTGCGTGGCGGGCGACGGTGAGCAGGAGGACATCGGGCGTCCCGGGGAGGACGGCGACGGAGCCGCCCCAGGATCGGTCCAAGCCGCCAAGGGATTGGACCCAGCTAAAGCCGCCATCATCGGAGCGGTAGACGCCGCTCTCGGCGGTGGCGAAGAGGCGGTCGGGCTGTTCCGGGTGCTCCTGGAGCTGGTGGATCATGGAGTCGAGGCCGTCGGAGTGTTCAAGCCAGCTTCGTCCACCGTCGCGGGTGTGCCAGGCGCCGCCGCCGGCAATGCCGATCAGTTCGCCTTCCTTGGGGAAGACCACGCCGGCGATGTAGGGCGCCTTGTGACCGGCTGGTACGACCATCTTGCGGTGCTTGATGACGTTCTGGAGGCCTTCCATCTCCTCCCAGCTCACACCTCGGTCGCGCGAGACGTGGAGCTGAGCGCCGTGGGTGCCGATCCAGATAGCGCCATCCGGGCCGACGCGGGCGGAGCTGGGGTCGCCGGTCCAGCGTTGTTCCCAATTGCCGTCGTCGTGGACCCAGACGCCCTCGCCAGGTGCGGCGGCGACGGCGAGGCCATCGCGGTAGTCGACGGCGGTCATGCGAGGGCCGTCGATCGCGCGTTCGGCGTCCATGCCGGGGATGACTTGCAGCAGGCCGTCGTCGACCGCGAGAAGGATGCCGATCAAGTTGGCCCTCAATCTTCCTGGTGGTTCTTCCTGGCAACTGTATTGGCGAGACGCTTGCGGACAAGTTCGACGAGCGCGGGCAGCACCTGGCCGGAGGGGCCGGGGATGGCCACGGTGGCCAGTTCAGTGAGCGGCGTTGGCTCGGGATTGATTTCGATCAGGGGGAGGCCGCGCTGGAGTGCCTCGATTGGATATTGCGCCGCGGGGTAGACGAGCGCCGAGGTGCCGATGGTCATGAAGAGGTCCGCCTGCGCGGTTTCGTCGCCGGAACGGCGCAGCGCGGTGGGCGGGATTGGCTCGCCAAACATGACGGTGTCACTCTTGATGACGCCGGAGCAGTGGTCACAGGTGGGCGGCAAGGCGGCTTCGTCGATGGTGTATTCCTGGCGTGGCCAGCGACGCTCGCAGGAGATGCAGCGGAGCCAGTAGCGGTTGCCGTGGATCTCGGTGATTGAGGTTTGGCCGGCGCGGCGATGCAGGTCATCGATGTTCTGAGTGATGAGGTGGGAGACGATGCCCATGTCTTCGAGTTCGGCGAGGGCGCGATGGCCGTTGTTCGGCTCGGATTGTTCGAGGGCCTGAGCGAAGCCGTCGCTGCGGCCTTCTTCGAGGCGGCGTTCCCACCAACGGCCAGGATCCTGGGAGAAGGTGTCGTACTGGTTGAGCGGGGGCTCGCCGTTGATGGTCCAGAGGCCGCCTTCACCCCGGAAGGTGGGGATGCCGGACTCCTTGGACATGCCGGCGCCCGCGAGGACCACGGTGTGAGTGGAGCCGGCGAGGAGGTCCGCCGCCACTTCGAAGGCCGCCGAATGGGCGCTGCGGTTGAACGTTTCAGCCACGGGCGCGAGGTTACTCGTGCGCCCAGATGAGGGGTAGAGCCGCCACGGGGTGGGCAGCGTACGATCAGGTTGGAGGGCCGAAGGCGTGAAACTCAATTCCTCGATGATTCGCCCCGCGATTGCGGTGGCGCTGGTGATTGTGATCGGCGGGCTGTTCACGTGGCGTGAGCTGTTGGCGGACGACAGTGATGGTGCCGACTCGGCGCTGGGCGTCGCGGAGCAGTCGCTGAAGGTTGAGGTGGGGCAGCCGCTGCCGGACTTCACGCTGGAGATGCCGAGCGGGGAGCTGGTCAGCCTGTCGGATTTTCGAGGTCAGGTGGTGGTGCTGAACTTCTGGGCGACGTGGTGCACGCCGTGTCGCAAGGAGATGCCTGAGTTCCAGGCGCTGTGGGAGGAGCACGAGGCGCAGGGGGATCTGATGCTGCTGGCGGTGAATGTGCAGGAGTCGGCGGGCAGCGTGTCGGCGTTCGTCGATGAGTTCGGGCTGACGTTCCCTGTGGCGCTGGACGCGAATGGCGATGTGCTGGACGAGTACGGCCTGCCGGGGTTGCCGGGGACGTTCTTTATCGACGCGGCAGGTGTATTGCAGGCGCGGGTGCTGGGGCCGTTGAGCGCGGATCGGCTGCGCGAGGGCGTCGAGAGCGCCGCGGGGGCCAGCTAGGTCCGGTCGGGCTCAGCAATCCTTCGATGAAGCCACTGCGCGCAATTCTGTTCGGGAA
The DNA here is from genome assembly GCA_018700215.1 of Dehalococcoidia bacterium. Taxonomy (GTDB): domain Bacteria; phylum Chloroflexota; class Dehalococcoidia; order UBA2979; family UBA2979; genus JABIST01. Next base: position 7,818 of record JABIST010000412.1, read on the forward strand.
TTCCGGATCGGGTAAGAGCAGCCTCGCTCGGCAGCTTGTCGCGGGACGCGCTGTGCCGATCCTGTCGCTGGACGATATTGCGTGGAACCCGGGGCCGGAGCGGAAGCCGCTGGCGGAGAGCGTGGCCGCGTTGGAGGAGTTCGTGCGGATGCACGACGAGTGGGTGATTGAGGGTTGCTATGCCGACCTGGTTGAGGCGGCCCTGCCGTTTGGTAGCGAGCTGCGGTTTCTGAACCCGGGTATCGAAGTCTGCGTCGCCCACTGTCAGAGTCGCCCCTGGGAGCCGGACAAGTATGCGACGCCCGAGGCTCAGCAGGCGATGTTCGACCCGCTAATCGAGTGGGTGCGCGGGTATGAGGTGCGCGACGACGAGTGCAGCTTCGGGCGACATCGGGCGGTGTTCGATTCCCATGGGGGTGCGAAGCGCGAGTACCGGCTCGTGGGGGAGTACCTCGAGTCGGTCGCTGGTGCGCCGGGCAGTGACTCGGCAGGCACCGGCAAGGAGCTCGTTGATTAGACTCGCTGGTGCGCGGAACTGAATGGAGCGACGGATGCAGGTTGATTTTGCGTTTCTGTGCGACGCGGCGACCGAGTCGGCTGGGAAGCTGAACGCGCTGGGGATCGGGATCGATCGGCTGATCGTGCGGGAGCTGCCGCAGGCGCACCGGCGGCTGGTGGTGGTGACTCGGGTGTCGTTCGAGCCGGAGGATGCTGGGGAGCAGCCGTTCGTGATCGAGCTGGTGGGCCCGGACGGGCGCGAGGTGGCGCCGATGGTGCAGGGCCAGTTGAACGTGCAGCTGGGCGAGGGCGCGGGCGGTGCGCGGGCGAACATCATCATTGAGATTGCGAACGCGACGTTTACCACGATGGGGCCGCACGAGGCGAAGCTGAGCATTGGCGGGGATGAGGTGACGGTGCTGCCGCTGGAGGTGATGCTGCAGTCGGCGGTCTGACGTTTGTCTTCGGTTTGGCGGAGATGCGGGGAAACCCTGTGCGCAATGAAGTTCGCAATCAGGGTTTACTAGGTGGACCGACCCGGGTGCCCCTCACCCGGACGCGTTACTCCGGGGCAGGTATCCGGAAGGGCAGGCGGGGCGTGGTGAAACTGACTTCCGACGATCTTCTTGATCTGGGGCGCTGGCATTTCATTCAGTTCCGCGACTCTGACACGGCGTCTGCCGCGATGGAGCGATACCGCCGCTACCTGGAACGCCGCCGCGACGTGGAGTTGTCCGAGCTGGAAGACGACAGCTCGCAGCGCGACGATCTGGCCGCTTAGCTCCGATTCGATCGATCCTTGCCGAACGCGGTGACCGGCTGTGTCACCTACCGGCTTGACGCTCTTTGTTCATCGCTGACAGAGTGCCGCTGGGTTGCGGGAATTTCCGCGCGCAGGTGGAGGCAGCATGGCGACGAGCGACGTAACGGCTGAGTGGCCCGGGCGAGTGGCGGAGATCCACGTTGCCGTAGGCGATAGCGTTGAGGCCGAGCAGGAGATGATCACGCTCGAGTCGATGAAGATGCTGACGCCGATTGTGGCGCCATCGGCGGGCACGGTCGCGGAGATTGTGGTGGCGGTCGACGATTTCGTCGACGAGGGCGGGCTGCTGATGCGACTGGACGTGTAGCGGATCTTGATTGCGCGGCTCCGGGAGATTAACCGAGCCAGCGTTCCCAGGAGTCGCCCTCGGGAGGTGTTTCGAGCAGGCGCTCGAGGGCCGTGACGAGGCGTCCGATGGTGCGGGGGTTGCCTCGGGGGAAAGCGCGACTGCTGGTCAACACGAGTCCGGTATGGTGCGCGCCGGACGTGATCATCGCCCCTGCGAGTGTTCGGAAATCGTCGATGTTCTCGGTTACGACTGCGCGACTCTCGAGCTGAGCGGTGTTGAGGAGCGTCGAGTCCGACCGGCCCCGAAGATCGGTACGTTCAGTGACTGCTATGACATCGTATCCGCGGGCGCGCAGCTGTTCTGCGACAGCGTCTGGCAGCATCTCATCGAGTAAGAGCTTCACCGTTTCAGGAGTTCTTGCTCTCGGTGCCAGGCCTCCTCGGCGAGTCTCGATTTCTCGTTGGCACGTTCGATCCATGCATCGATTTCATCCTGGTAGTCAGCGTAGTAATGGACGGCGACCATCACCTGTGCGGTGGCGAGGCTGGTCAGTTTCGCGACTTGTGCGACGGCTTTGTCGCCGCTTGCCGGGACTTCCTGCAGCGCCCGAATCAGCTCCCAAACATCAGGGCCGGCTACGAGGCCGGGACGGCGGCCGGTAGGGCCGGGACGGAAGACGATGCCGGGGTGCTGCTCCATGCGGAGGCCTTCCTCGATGAAGGTCTTGGCGAGTTCGGAGCGAGAGCGGCCGCTGGCTTCGCTCTGGGCGTCCAAGCGCTTGAGTACATCATCGCCGATACGGATCGAGAGGTGGCGACTGGCCATTGTGTGCCTTCGTATGCTGCTGTCACACAGTGTAACACGTCAACGAGATGACACGGCATTCGCCGTGGACAGGGTGCTACTCGATGATGCGGTGGTGGCGGAGGGTGGCCATCATCTGGGCGGGTGGGTCATTGGCGTAGTCGATGTGGCGGGCGGCCCAGCCGTAGCGGCGGGCGGCTTCGATGTTGGTTTTCATATCGTCGAAGAAGAGGACGCGGGAGCCGTTGAGGTCCGCGGCTTCCGAGAAGGCTTCGTAGATTTCGATGTCTGGCTTGATTTCGCCGAGGATGTGGCTGGCGTGGAGCTGGCCGAGGCGTTCGAGGTTCGGGTAGTTGGTGAAGTCGCCGGTGGCGGGACCGAGCAATTCCCAGTGGCGCTCATTGGTGTTGGAGAGGGCGGCGGTGGCGAGGCCGGCGTCGTGGATGGCGTCGATCACCTCGGCAATCCCGGGGTATTCCTCGATGGTCCAGGCATCGAGGATGGCTGTGGCGTCTTTGGGGGAGTAGGCGCCTTCCGAGGCTTCGGCGACGCCAGTGGCCCACTCATTGGGGGTGATTTCGCCGCGCTGGTGAGCGTTGGCGAGGTGGCTGCTGTGCTCGAGGAGGCGTTCCGAGCGGAGGCCGGGGTGGTCTTCATCGAAGCCGGCGAGGCGGTGGGCATCGTTCCAGCCTCGGGCGATCTGGACGAGGACGCCGCCGAGGTCGAAGACGACGGTGTCGATACGAGTTTTGGCCAACTTCTCAACTCCCTGCAGTCGCGAATGCTCTCTACGGTCGCGGGCTAAATCGCTCCCACTTCACGCAGTTTGGTGATCTCGTCCCAATCGTAGCCTGCGGCGAGCAGGACTTCCTCTGTGTGCATGCCGAGTTCGGGGCCGCCGCCGGTGATCCTCGGCGGGGTGGTGCTCATGTGGACAGGTGGGCCGGGGACGCGCATGGGGCCGAGCTGGGCGTGCTCGATCTGCTGGAAGTAGTCGTTGGCCCAGAACTGGGGGTGTTCGACGACGCCGGCGTAATCGAGCACCGGGGCGTTGGGGACATCGGCGTCGGTAAGCGGGGCGAGCCACGCGGACATGGGGCGTTCTTTGAAGATCGCGGCGAGCACCTCGACCAGTTCGTCTTTGTTGTCGGCGCGGCCGAAGGGTTCGGCGAAGCGGGGGTCGGTCTTGAGTTCGGGGTGTTCGAGGGCGTCGCACATGCGGTCCCAGAAGCGCTGGGTGTTGGCGGCGATGGCGATGTGTCGCCCGTCCGCGCACTCGTAGTTGGTGTAGGTGGCGGCGCGGCGGCGCTGGAAGCCGCTCTGGAACTCGGTGCGGAGGAAGCGGGTGAACTGCATCGACTGGAGTGCGGTCATGCCGCCGATCAGTGAGACATCGACGTGCTGGCCGACCTTGAAGCGCTCGCGGGCGACGAGGGCGGAGCTGACGCCGAAGGCGAGCAGCATGGCACCGATCTGGTCGGCGAAGCCGCCGATGAGGGCGTGCGGTTCACCGCCGGGGCCCTCGCCCTGCTCGTACATGATGCCGCTGAGCGCCTGACCGACGTGGTCGAAGCCGGGGCTGTTCGCGAGGGGGCCCTCGCGACCCCAGGAAGAGCCGGAGGCGACGATGATGCCCTCGTTGATCTGCTTGAGGTGCTGGTAGCCGAGCCCCCATTTTTCCATGATTCCGGGACGGAAATTCTCGACGACGACATCGAAGTGGGGGACGAGGCGGCGGACGACATCGCGGGCCTCTTCGGTGCGGAGGTCGAGTGTCATGGACTTCTTCGAGCGGTTGTAGCCCTCGAAGTAGGCGGAGAAGCCGGTGTCGTCGCGGCCGTTGGCGCGGCCGGGCTCGCCGCCGGGTTCCTCGACCTTGACGACCTCGGCGCCCATTTCGGCGAGGAGCATGGTGGCGAAGGGGCCCTGCTGATAGCGGGTGAAATCGAGGATGCGGATGCCGGTGAGGGCGGAGCGTTCGTCGATGGGTGGGTCGTCAGTCGCCATAGCGGTACTCCCACTCGGGTTGCCACCAGTCGCTTTCGATCGTCTGCGCGAGTGCCTCATCGAGCGGGACTCCGTCCGCGAGGTGAGGGAGGGCGACGCGCTGGGCGTGGTGGCCGATCAGCAGCACGGTGCCGCGAGGGTACTCGCGGGCGAGTTCATCGAGCATGGCGCGGGTGCGAGTGGCAACGTCCTCGTAGCTCTCGCCGCCGGGGTAGGGCTCGGTGACGCGGGTGGCGCGGATCGCGTCGACCTCGGATTTGGGTGCTGAGTTGAGGTCGCCGTAGTTGCACTCGCGGAGGCGCGAGTCGATGCGGATCGGGATGTCTCGGCCCTCGAAGGCCAGTTCGGCGGTGCGGCGGGAGCGGAGGAGATCTGAGGCGACGACGACGTCGAGGGTGCGGTCCGCCCAGAGGGCGGCGCGCTCGGCGCACTGCTCGATGCCGAGCGGGGCGAGGTCGGGGTCGGAGTGGCCGGAGGCGATGCTCGCGACGTTGTCGGTGGAGGTGGCGTGGGTGGCGTAGACGATGTTCATCGGTGGCCTGACTCGCGAGCGGCGGGGTCACAGTCTACGATTCGCGGCATGGCGAACACAGATCAGGTAGCGATTGTTGGGATCGGCGAGACGGACTACTCGCGCGATTCGGGGCGGAGCGAGCTGACGCTGGCGCTGCAGGCGATCACGACGGCGTTGGACGACGCGGGGATCGAGCCGCACGAGGTCGATGGGTTGATGCGCTGGGCGGTGGATACCTCACCTGAAGCGACGGTGGCGAGCAACCTGGGGGTGCGGGACCTCGCTTGGTTTGGGGACATCACGCAGGCGGGGAACGTGGGGGCGGCGCTGGTGGCGAGCGCGTCGGCTGCGATCAAGGCTGGGTTGGCCGAGGTGGTGGTGATTTATCGGGGGGTGAACGGGCGCTCGGGGCGTCGCTACGGAAGTGGTGCGGTGACCGGTCGACGAGGGCAGGGCTCGGCGGCATTCTCGGAGCCATTCGGGTTGCTGACGCCGCAGCATGGGCTGGCGATGATGGCGCAGCGTCGGATGCATGAGACAGGCGTGACGAGCCGCCAGTTTGGGATGGTGGCGGTGACGGAGCGGGCGCACGCGAACCGCAATCCTCGGGCGACGTTCTTCGATCGGCCGCTGACGATTGAGGATCACCAGGAATCGCGGCTGATCGTGGAGCCGTTTCGGCTGTACGACTGCTGTCTGGAGACGGATGGGGGCGGGGCGCTGGTGCTGACCTCGTTGGAGCGGGCGCGGAGCTTGAAGCAGCGACCGGCGGTGATCCGGGCGGCGGCACAGCATGGCTATGCGGCGGAGCGCGAGTACACGGACACGGCGGCGAAGTTCCTGGCACCTCGGTTGTGGGCGCAGGCGGGGATGGGGCCCGAGGAGATGGACGTGGCTCAGATCTACGACCACTTCGCGCCGTTCGTGGTGTTCGCCCTCGAGGACTACGGGTTCATCGAGCGTGGCGAGGGCGGGCGGTTCGTCGAATCGGGTGGGATTTCGTGGGACGGGGGGGCGCTGCCGGTGAACACATCGGGCGGGCATCTGTCCGAGGCGTATATGCAGGGGATGAATCAGCTGCTCGAAGGGGTGCGGCAGGTGCGGGGGACATCGACCTCGCAGGTGGAGAACGTGGGGGCGTCGTTTGTGGATACGGGGATTGGGACGGGCGCGCTGATCCTGGGGCCGGACGCATGACGAACGAGGGGACGCAGGCCTCGGGTGTGCCGGTGGGCGTCGGGGAGCTGTTGTTGCCGGTGCCGGAGCCGGACAGCCAGCCGTTCTGGGATGCGCTGCTGAGCGAGGAACTACGAATTCAGCGCTGCACGGCCTGCGGCGAGTTGCGGCACCCACCGCAGCCGATGTGTCCTCGGTGCAACGACTTCGAGCACGAGTGGGCGCTGATGAGCGGTCGAGGGAGCGTGTTCAGCTACGTGGTGAGTCACCAGGCGGTGCACCCATCGCTGCGCGAGCGGACGCCGTTTGTGACGGTGCTGGTGGAGCTGGACGAGGGCCCTCGGCTGGTGAGCAACCTGGTGGACGTGCCGCCGGACGAGGTTGAGATCGGAATGGCGGTGGAGGTGGTGTTCCACCGGGTGGACGCGGAAATCGTGTTGCCGCTGTTTCGTCGCGTGGGGTAACTCGGAAGTCAGTGGCGCAGAGTCCGGTCGGGGGCCGCGCGCAGGCGTAGAGGCGTGTACTATCACGGTCGCGTGGCTCGTACCGGTACCGGTGCGGCTACCTAGACGAGACCGTAGGCAACATAAAGGGGGTCCCCGTGGCGAAGATCAGCGGGCATCAAATCATCGCGAAGGCGTTGAAGACGCAAGGCGTCGAGAACATGTACGGCGTGGTGGGCATTCCGGTGGCCGTCATCGCTGGTTCCGCCCAGCGCGAGGGCATTAACTACGTGGGGATGCGGCACGAGATGCCGGCAACCTACGCAGCGCAGGCAAGTTCATACCTGAACGGTCGCATCAGCGCGGCGCTGGTGGTGTCCGGCCCCGGCGCACTGAACGCGGTTGGCGCGTTCGCGAACGCGTGGTCGAACCGCTGGCCGATGCTGCTGCTGGGCGGCGCGGGTGAGCAGAGCGGCGTGGACATGGGCTTCTTCCAGGAGTCCGAGCAGGTGGCGGCGATGGCGCCGTACGCGAAGTACGCGAAGCGCGCAGAGAAGATTGAGCGACTGCCGATTTACATCGCGGAAGCGGTGAAGAAGTCGATCATGGGCGTTCCCGGCCCGTCCTACATTGACCTGCCCGGCGACGTGATTGCCGGTGAGGTGGATGAGGAGCTGGTGCAGTGGGCTCCTCGGGTGCCAGACCCGAAGCGACTGCTGTCCGACCCGCAGGATGTGCAGGCGGCGATTGAGGCGCTGAAGACGGCGGAGCAGCCGCTGGTCATCTTCGGCAAGGGTATTGCGGCATCGCGAGCCGAGGCTGAGATGCGCCGGTTCGTCGAGGAGACGGGAATCCCGTACCTGGCGATGCCGATGGCGAAGGGGATTATTCCGGACGACCACGAGCAGGCGGCCGCTGCGGCGCGCTCGTTCGTGCTGTCGAACGCGGACCTGATCTTCCTGGCTGGTGCACGGCTGAACTGGATGCTGCACTTCGGCCTGGCGCCGCGCTTCCGCGACGACGTGCGGATCGTGCAGCTCGACTTCAACCCCGAGGAAATCGGCGTGAACGTGCCGTCCGAGGTGGCGCTGATTGGCGATGCGAAGGCGACGCTGGGTCAGATGCTGGACGTGCTGGACAAGGACCCGTGGCAGTTCCCGCAGGACTCCGAGTGGTTGCAGTCGGTGAAGGCCGAGGCGCGTCAGAACGCTGAGGCGATTGACGCGATGTACGCCGACCACTCCACGCCGTTGCAGTATTACCCGGCGCTGAAGTCGATCGACACGGCGCTGCCGAACGATGCAATCATCGTGGCCGAGGGCGCCTCGACGATGGACATCAGCCGGACGGTGCTGAACAACTACCAGGCGCGGACGCGTCTGGACGCCGGTTCTTACGGCTCGATGGGCCTGGGACACGGATTCGCGATCGCCGCGGCAACGGAGCACCCGGATCGCAAGGTGCTCTGCTTGCAGGGCGACGGTGCGTTCGGTTTCGCCGGCACCGAGTGCGAAGTAGCCGTGCGCTACAAGCTGCCGATCACGTGGGTGGTGTTCAACAATGGCGGCATCGGCGGCCACACCCAGGAGCAGATTGACAGCGGCACGGTGCCGCCAGGTGCGATGAGCCCCGGTGCTCGTTACGACCTGATGATGGAGGCGCTGGGCGGCAAGGGTTACCAGGCCGAGACGATCGAGGACCTGAACGCGGCTCTCGCTGAGGCGCTGACGCTGGATGGTCCGTCGCTGATCAACGTGCCAATTGCACACGATGCGAAGCGCAAGCCACAGAAGTTCGGCTGGCTGACGAGCGCAGCTCACTAGGGGCGCGCTCGAGTTTTCGAGCTGGCCACCAAGGGCACGCTCGAATCGTCGAGCTGCTTTCGATTGATAACGGACGCGGTGGGGCAACCCACCGCGTTCGCGTTAAGCTGCATGCAGGAAACTGAAGGGCAGTGCCATGGACCTCACAGACAACACAGCCGAAGCGGGATTTCGCGAAGTGGTCAAGGGATTCATCGCCGAACACGGCGACAAGGGCCGCATGGGCGGTGGTCGCGGGAGCGGCGAGGAGAGCGGCTGGTCCTCGGACGCGCGCGAGCGGATGAAAGGGTGGCGCGAGGCGCTGGTGGACCGTGGCTGGATTGCGCCGGCGTGGCCGAAGGAGTTCGGCGGTGCGGGGCTCTCCGTGAAGGAGCAGTTCATCTTCAATGAGGAGCTGGCCGAGGCCGGACTGATGAACGTCGGCGGGTTCGGCGTGATGATGCTGGGTCCGACGCTGATGGTGCACGGCACTGATGAGCAGAAGGCAGAGATCCTGCCGAAGATCCTGGCCGGCGAAGTGGTGTGGTGCCAGGGCTGGTCCGAGCCGGGCGCCGGTTCCGACCTGGCATCGCTGCAGACGCGGGCCGCGCGCGACGGTGACGAGTACGTCCTGAACGGTCAGAAGATCTGGACCACGGGCGCGCAGCACGCGACCCGGATGTACATGCTGGCGCGGACCGACCCGGATGCGCCGAAGCATCGTGGGATCTCGATGCTGATGCTGAACATGGACGACCCGGGTGTGAGCGTGCGACCGCTGACGACGATGGCGAACCAGCAGACGTTCAACGAGGTGTTCTTCGAGGACGTGCGTGTGCCGGTGAAGAACCGGATCGGTGAGGAGAACCGCGGCTGGTACGCGGGGATGACGCTGACGGACTTCGAGCGCTCGGGCATCGGCAACTCGGTGGGTACGCAGCGCGCGTTGCGCGGGACGCTGGCCTACGCGAAGAAGGCTCCGGCGCAGGAGACGGTGCTGGCGACGAGCGGCACGTGGAAGCTGGACTTCGTCGATCGCTGGATCGAGGCGGACATCGCTCGGCTGTTCTCGCACCTGAACAACAGCATCCAGGACAAGGGGATGGTGCCGAACCACGAGGCATCGATGTCCAAGCTGTTCACGACGGAGCTGAACCAGAAGATCGCGAAGACGACGCTGAAGCTGTTCGGTCTGTACGGCCTGCTGTGGGACCGCAAACGTGACGAGGCGATGAAGGGGCGGGCGGCGACTGGCTACCTGTCCTCGGTGTCATCTACGCTCGCGGGCGGTACATCTGAGATTCAGCGCAACATCATCGCGACGCGCGGGCTGAGCCTGCCCCGGGGCTAGCGAGTTCGTCGATCGAAGCTCTGGAAGGCCGTCCGAGAGGGCGGCCTTCTTGCTATCGTCCTCGGCGAGGAGCGTGCCATGACCACCTACCGCCCGATGCCTGAGTATCAGACCGGTCCGATGGAGGTTGGCGACAACCTCTACGCGTACCTGCAGTGGAACGGTGGTTGGGGGATCAGCAACGCCGGGTTCCTGGTAGATGACGATGGGCTGCTGGTGATCGATGCGCTGATGGCGCCGAGCATGACGCGCGACTTCGTCGACACGATGCGCGGCGTGAGTCAGGCGCCGTTTCGGCACCTGGTGAACACGCACATGCACGCCGACCACACGAACGGCAATCAGTTCATCAAGGGCGCCGAGATTGTGGCGCATCAGCACTGTCGCGACGAGATGGAGGCGGCAGAGGTACTGGCGGCGCAGCAGGCGGCGACGCGCGAAGCGGGCGACCGAGGCCCGAAGCCATTCTGGATCCAGCAGGCGTGGTGGGACGAGCTGGCCGAGGTGAAGTCGACGCTGCCGCAGACCACGTTCCAGGACAGCCTGACGCTGCGCTACGGCTCGACCGAGGCGCAGCTTTCGCACCACGGTCCGGCGCACACGCTGGGCGACTCGATGGTGTACTTCCCGGACTCGAAGGTGCTGTTCAGCGGCGACCTGGCGTTTTTCTACGCGATGCCGCTCTGCCGAGGACACATGCCGAACTGGGTGCGGATCTGCGACATCATTCGCGACATGGAGATCGAGACGATCATCCCGGGGCACGGACCGATGGGCGGCAAGCGCGAGCTGCAGGACATGCAGGAGTTCATGCAGTTCATGGTGGATCAGACGCGCGACTGCTTTGCGAACGGGCTGTCTGAGGAGGATGCGGCGAAGGCGATCGACATTGGTGACTGGGCGAAGTGGCCGGAGGCGGAGCGCAAGGAGATGAACATCGCGAATCTGTACGCGACGTATCGAGCGGAATCGAACGAGGCGAGCAGATGAACGACGACGGCATGACGACGATCGGGCTGCTGCACCCGGGGGCGATGGGCTCCTCGATTGGGGCGGCAGCGCAGGCTTCGGGTGCGCGGGTGGTGTGGGTCTCCGAGGGCCGCAGCGAGGCGACAGTGGCGCGCGCGAGGGCGGACGGCTTCGAGGATGTGGACTGGCTGAACGGGCTGGTGAACCAGAGCCGGATCATCCTCTCGGTCTGCCCGCCAGAGTTCGCGGTGGAGCTGGCTGAGGAGGTGTGCGCCCTCGGCTATCGCGGGATCTACGTGGATGCGAACGCGATTGCGCCGGCGACGAGCCGGACGATTGCGGAGCTGGTGGAGCGCAACAACGGCAGCTATGTGGATGGCGGGATTATCGGTGGGCCGGCGCGGCAGCCGGACACGACACGGCTGTACCTCGCTGGGGCGCAGGCGCAGTTCGCGGCGCAGTTCCTCGACAAGGGCAACCTGGAGGTGAACTGCATCGAGGGCGACGCGGGGGCGGCTTCGGCGCTGAAGATGGCATACGCGGCGTGGACGAAGGGGACGAGCGCGCTGCTGGCGGACGTGATCGCGCTGGCGCTGGCCGAGGGTGTGCACGACTCGTTGGTGGCGGAGTGGGAGCGGTCGCAGCCGGAGTTGGTGCAGCGCTCGGAGCGTGGCCTGCCGGGGGCGGCAGCGAAGGCGTGGCGGTTCGTCGGCGAGATGGAGGAGATTGCGGCGACATTCGAGGCGAACGGGCTGCCGGACGGCTTTCATCGGGCGGCGGCGGAGGTCTATCGGCGATTGGAGCAGTTCAAGGACGATCCGAACGCGCCGGGTGGGGCGGACCTCGCGAAGCACTTGCTCCCGGATTGATCGCTACGTGCAGTGAGGTGAGGTGGTGAGTGCCGCGATGATTCCCGGCAGTCGATCGCGAGGGCAGGTGGTGCAGCGCTGGCTCTTCGGTGGGCTGCTGGTTGCGGTCGTGGTTTTGGGGGCGGTGGCGACGTGGTCGTTCGTGTGGCCGTCGGACGCCGCGCGGGGCTCGTACGCATTGGGGCCGGTGAGCGGTATCGAGCGCGGTTCGGTGACGGCTTACGTGATCAACGAAGAGGGTGAGCTAGCGGCGGTCGCGGACGTTGCAGTGCGTTTTGGGGTGAGCGGCGAGCGAGGGGGCTCAGCCCGCGGTAGTGCGCTCGTCTATGTGGTGCGATTCCCTGACGGGGATCTGCGCGTGTTTTCGGGGGCGAGCACGCATCTCGGACGGGTGGTAGTCTGGCGATCCGATGCCTCGACACACCTGTCAGACGAGTACGTCGGATTCTTCGTCGAACCCTCGCATAGCGAGCAGCGGGCGATCGATGGGACTCGGATCTCTGGGCCGCCACCGCGGGATCTCGATGAATATCAGTGGCACCTCGATGACGGCGTGCTCGTGATCGAGCTGGGCGAGCTCGAGCGCGGGGCATTGGGTAGTCCCGTGCCACCGCCGTACGACGTGACATCCGAGGGGTGGGCGACGTCTGGGTGGCCCTCGGAGTAGCCGTGGCGCGGTAGGCTCTGCTCATTCTCGAGGAATGCGAACGGAGACGACATGGCGGAGATGACGACGGAGGAGGCGCACGCCTTCCTGGATAGCCGACCGGGTTGGGCGATGCTGACGACGACGGACCGGAACGGATATCCGCACACGATTCCGATCGGGTATTTCCGGGATGGGGACGATGTGTACCTGGGGGGGCGGGACGGAACGCAGAAGGTGTTGAATGTCGAGCGGGAAGCACGGGTCAGCGTGCTGGTGGAGAGCGGCTCGTCGATGGCGGATTTGAAGGGGTTGCTGATTCAGGGCGACGGCGAGGTGGTGCGCGACGGGCCGGAACTGCTGCGGCTGAGTCGGCTGGGGGCGCAGGCGCGAGGGCTGCCAGAGTCGGAGTGGCCGACCGAGGTGGGGCCGGGGCGCGCGTACGTGCACGTGACGCCAGTGCGCCTCGTGTCGTGGGACAACACCAAGCCTTAGAAGGCCCGAACTAGGCGGCTACGCGCTCCTCGGTGGTGTCGGGGGTGGCATCGAGGGTGATCGGCTCGGGGCTGGCCTCGGGTGTTGTGTCGCGGCGGTCGAGGTAGACGTGCACGGCAATCACGGCTGAGGCGAGCAGCAGGGCGATGACGCCGACGACGAGGGCGTTCGTCGCGACCGCGCCGACCTGCTGGTTGATGACGGCTTCGAGCTGGTCGAGCGCGCGCAGGCTGAACGAGGTGGCGGCGTTGTCGCTCGCAATCAGGTCGGTGCGGGTGCTGGCGAAGGCGTCGGAGAGCAGCGGTGAGACGACGGCGCTGTAGACGGGGCCGGCGACGGCGAAGATGGCGAACGCGGCAGCGGCGAGGGCCGAGGTGCCCCAGACGGCGCGGGACCACCACTGGCGACCGCCGAGCATGGAGATCTGGAAGGCGATCAGCAGGACGCCGAAGGCGCCGAGCAGCAGGCCTCGGCTGGAGACCGGTCCGATGATGCTGCGGGCAGTGTCGAGCGCGAATGCGCTGGCCTCGGAGGTGTCGATGGAGCCGTCGGGTGTTGGGGTGGCGGGGTCGCCGATGCGGTTCTGGAGGTCGTCAATGGAGAGGGTGCGGCCAGCGGGGGTGAACCAGGCGCGGGCGATCTCGATGGACTCGACCGGGGGGCTGTCGGCTGCGGCCAGCTTGGCGTTGATGTCGTCACCGGTGAGCCCGTAGCCGGTGCTGATCAGTTCCTCGGGGGTGGTCTTGAGCGCACCGGCGGCGAACTCGGCAATCTCGGGGTGTGCGCTGAAGTCGATCTGGATTGCGAAGCTGTCGCTGGCACCGGTGAGGTAGGCGGTGAGTTCGCGGACGGCGCCGAAGAGTTCGCCCTGGAACCATTCGATCGCCACGGACTGCTCTTCACCGAGCATGAGTGAGAGCGAGGTGACTTCCGAGGGCGCACCTTCGGTGGCCATCGTGTCGACGAGGGTGACTGCCTGAGCGGCTGGAACGCCTTCAACGGCGAAGAAGCCTTGCAGCAGCTCGAGATCGGCCTCGCTGGCGGCACCGTCGAGGACGCGGGCCGTCAGTTCGGGGATTGCGGCGCCCTCAGGGGCGGCTTCGTAGAGGCGAGCGGCGAGTGAGGATGAGGTCTCCAGATCGAGCCCAGCACCACGAAAGAGCGCGAGCATCTGGATGGACTGTTCGTTCTTGAAGGCCTCGAGTTCGGGTAGTTGGACTGCGGCGGAGAGGCCATCGAAGGCTTGGGCAGTGAGGTCCAGGGTGGTCCAGGTCTGCTCGAAGGCGGAGCTGCCGCCGCTGGCGGTGCCGAAGGCGGACTCAACCGGCTGGTTGAAGGAGAGGTTCCAGTTGAGCTCGTCGCGCTGACCCGTGAGGTAGGCGATGAAGGCCGCGACGCCCTCGGTGGCAACGCTTTCGAGGTACTCCGGTGGGACGGCGGTGCGGGCGAAGTCGAGGATGAGCTGTTGGGAGGCGGCGTCGGTGGGCAGCGCGACGTCGGCGAGATTCTCGGGGAGCTTCGAGTCCTGCTCGACGAGGAAGTCATTGAGAGCGGTGGGGAGCACTTCGTCGTGGATCGCGTCGAAGGCGCCGAGAGCGGCGAGCTGGTTGGTGTAGAAGTCGGCACTGAGCACCGTCTGATTGGCGCGGTAGATCAGCAGGGTAGAGGTGAGCGCGCCGATCAGGGCGAGCGTCATGAAGATGGCGAAGGTGCGGCGGACAACGATCACGATTACCTGCTTCGATTTGGGCGTGCGTACCTGCAAATCATCGGTTTTGCGGGGGATTTGGACAGGGTGACGGGGTTCGCGACAGGGGAGTGACGGCGATCACGGCATGCCGTTTGCGCGGAGCAGACACTGAGGTTGGGTGGTTGAGCTGGCCGCCAGCGGCGTTCACCCAGCCATTCCTCACGGATGGGGGCGCGGTCGTCCTCCCCGCCCTCATCCGCCATTCGCCGCCAGGAGCCCGCCGATGACGAGAACAGTTGCACCAGCCCGCACCGCCACGCTGACGGTCTACGTGGAGGAGTCCTGTACCAGTTGTGGGGCGGCACGCGAGGTGGCGGCGCGGGTGGCTCGGGAGTTTCCGAGCGTCCACGTGCGGATCGCGGACCTGGGCGTAGTACCCTTGGGCTCGGTGCCCGAAGGCGTCTTCGCGGCACCGACGTTTGTGCTGGATGACGAGGTAATTTCGCTGGGCACTCCCGGTTGGGAGGAGCTGGCGGCGCTCCTTCAACCGCACCAATCAGAGGGCGAACCGACACCGATGACCACCTCCAGACATCTGCCTGACGCGGCTCAGCCGACTCCATGCCTGTTCGAGTCAGAGCTGTTCCGCGACCTTGGCGAGCAGGAGATGATGGAGATCGAACGCTCGACGACGATGAGCATGTGTAAGCGTGGCACGGTCTTCTTCGCACCTGACGAGACGGGCGAGGTGCTGTTCATCCTGAAGCAGGGGCGGGTGAACCTGTATCGGGCGACTGAAGAAGGCAAGAAGCTGGTGACCGCCACACTGGAGCCGGGCTCGATCTTTGGCGAGATGTCGCTGGCGGGGCAAGGGATGAGCGGCAGCTTCGCCGAGGCGGCCGAGGACTCCACGCTCTGCCTGATGTCCAAGACGGACGTACAGGCGGTGATCCAGCGCTATCCCTCGGTAGCGCTCCGACTGCTGGAGGAGATGGCGAAGCGGCTGGACGACGCGGAGGAGCGGCTGGCGGATGTCGCCTACAAGTCCGTTCCAGCGCGAATCGCGGCGACGCTGCTGCGGCTTTCCGGGCCCGACAACAAGCCGGTGAACATGTCACACCAGGACATTGCGGACATGGTGGGCACGTACCGCGAGACGGCGACGCGGATCCTGAACGAGATGCGCGGCGATGAGCTGGTGGAGCTGCAGCGGATGCGGATTGCGGTGACGGACCGGCGGCGGTTGGCGCTGGTGGCTGCTGAGGTTGTGTAGTCCGAGTCACCTTCTGTTTGTTCCGACGACGTAATACTTTCTTCATCCTCTTGTGGCGTTCGCTCGCTACGCTCGATCTCATGAAAGTACCGCCATGTTGAACCGGATCCCCGTGCGTAGCTGGCTGCTGGCAGGCGGCGCTCTGCTGTTGGCAGCGTGTGGCGGTGGAGCGATCTCCGAGACACCAGCGTCCGTGGATAGCGCCGACAGCTCGGCTGCATCAGGTGCGTCGGTCACCTCGGGTGGCGTGAGTGCGGAGTCGACAGCGGCAGCGGGCAGTCCGGATGTGGTGTACCAGTTCCCCACCGGACCGGCGGTGACGGTGCCGGTGGGCTACATGCCTCCCGGCGATCGCGTGCCGGAGACGGGCACCTACCTACCCGCGAATGGGAAGCCGACGCTGGTGTTCGTCGATGCGATCTGGTGACCGACCTGCGCGCTGACGCGGCCTGTCGTGCACAGGCTCCGACCTGAATATCAAGACCGAGTGAACTTCGTGATTCTCGACTACGACATTGGCGAGCAGCGTGAGCTCGCGGGCGAGATGGGCGTGGCGCGCCACCCGGCGTTCACGGTGTTGCCGCCGGATAGTGGCCCCAGCCATGCGAGCGATCGCAAGTTCGGTCCGCTAAATGAAGAGAACCTGCGCGAGGTACTGGATGGCCTCGTTGCGAGCTACGGGCAATAGCGCGGCGGCCTCGAAGGACCGCTAGCCGCAGATCCCACGGATCGTGCGGTGCAAGATTTGCATCCCCATCTGCAGGTTCTCGATCGACAGGCACTCATCGTTGCCGTGGGCGGTGCCCATTTCCTGCGGTCCCAGCAGCACGGGGACGAAGCCGTAGGCGGGGGTACCGCGGCGCCGGAAGACACGCGAGTCTGTGAAGCCGGTGGAGACGCTGGGGAGGACGATGGCGTCCTCGACGGCGTCCTTCGCGTAGTGGGTCATCACGTCGTACAGCTCGGTGTCGAGGCGTGACGGTTCGGTGGACGACTCGAACTCGCGGGTGATTTCGACTTCGTCGTCGTCGATCACTTCGCGCATCTCGCGCATGAACTCCTCGGGGTCGTAGCCGGGGACCAAGCGGCAATCCAGCGTAGCGGTGGCGTGGGCGGGGATGACGTTCATCTTCACGCCGGCGTCGAGTGTGGTGA
>JABIST010000301.1 GCA_018700215.1 Dehalococcoidia bacterium
ATCGTGGAGCAGCGCACCCTGGGAGAGGGCGCGGAGCCGAACTTCGGCGAGGCCGAGTTGGCGGCCGATGAGGACGGAGAGAGCGGCGACGCGTTCGCCGTGGCCGATGGTGTAGCCATCGCGAGCTTCGAGGGCGGCGGCGAGGGAGAGGACCTGCTCGCTGTAGCCGGAGCGGATCTGGGCGAGGATGTCGCGCTCACCGAGGCGGTCGAAGGCGCCGGTCCAGGCGTCGCCTCGTGCGTATTCGGAGACGAGGCCCCAGGCGATGGCGGCGGCAGCGGCGAGGAGTTGCAGGTGGTAGAGCCAGAAGGTGCCGGCCCAGACCGGGCCGAAGTGGATGCCGATCTGGGCCTGGACGATGAGCAGTGAGCCTGCGCCGACGGCGACGAAGAGTGGGCGGCCGGTGAGGAGGTAGCCGCGGAGATACTGGAGCGCGGTGACGGCGGCAAAGGCGATGACGGCGACGGTGGTGCCAACGAGGAAGATGGGGGCGGTGGTGATGGCGGGCGGGAGCGATTCAGGTTTGGTGAGGGCGAGCGCGGCGTAGCCAAGGAGGACGGCGGCCCAGGATCCGGCGATGAGGTGGCGTCGCTGAAGGAGTTGGAGCTCGAGCGCCTGTGGCCAGGGGGCGACGCTGAGGGCGAGCCAGCTTGAGGCGACGACCATGGTGAGGCGGGAGGAGAACCCGGTGACGCCGAAGTAGCGGGCATCCAGGATGAAGCCGGGGGTGGCGAGGCCGTGGACGGTGAAGATGGCGCCGAGGCTGATGAAGGCGAGCGCGAGCATGAGCACGCGGAGACTGCCACCTCTGAGGGCACCGACAACGGCGGCGAGGCCGGGGACGACGAAGACGAAGGAGGCGGCACTGACGATGTAGAAGTGGCCGCTGGGTGTGACGAGCGAGAGTTGCTGGTCCAGGTGGGCGTTGGAGAGCAGGACGATGGCGACGACCGTGGAGAGCGCCAGAGCGAGGGCACCGGGCAGGATTTCGGGTAGGGCTCGACGCATCGATTTCCTCCGCACCCTCACAGGGTGCTCAGGGGTAGAGGTTCGGCAGGTTTTTTGTGGATGCGCAGCGGGGATCCCGGGGGTGGAAGCAGGTGGGCAGGGGTGGCTCGGGGGTTAGTTGAGGCGTCGGAAGCGGGAGTTCAAGGCGAGGAAGGCGAGGGTGGCGACGATGAGGGCGGCACCGAGTGAGCCGATGGCGAATTGCGGTCCGACGCGGTCCATGTAGATGGCGACAACTAAGGTGCCGACGGACATCATGCTGAACTGCATCATGAAGAGCGACATGACCCGCCCTCGATATTCGTCTTCGACGTACTCCTGAACGAGGATCTGGCTCATGGCCTGTCGGCCGGCCGATCCGATGCCGATCACGAGGAGGCCGATCCAGCCGATGGCGAAGACGCCGGTGGTGGAGAATCCGATCATCGCCACGCCCATCAGCAGCGAGCTGCCAGCGAGGAGCAGACCTCGATGTTCTCGCATGCGGATGGTTGCGAGCACGAGTGCGCCAGCGAGCGCGCCGACGCCCATGCCCATCTGCATCACGCCGAGGGTGGTGCCGGTGTCGCCATAGACCTCGGAAACGTAGCCCGGGAGGAGCATGCGAATGGGCATCCCGAGCACGGCGCCGAGGAAGGCGAAGGAGAGGATGCCGAGCACTGTACGGTCCGTGCGGACGTAGGCAAGCCCTGCCTTCAATTCGCTGATCGCGCTGCCCCTGGGAGCGCCGCCAGGTCCGCCTCGACCGCGTGCCATACGACCGGGGCTGGCACCCATGGCCTGGGTGCGGCTTGCTTCGACTTCCTCTGGCGAGAGGGTTTTCACACCGAAGAGCATGAGCACGGAGATTGTGTACATGACGGCCATGATGACGTAGACGGAACCGGCTCCAACCCAATCGATGAGTGGGCCGCCGATGGCGGGGCCGATGATTTGCATGAGATTCATGCCGGCGGTCTGCAAGGGGATGGCGTTCATCAGCCGCTTCATGCCGACGACCTCTGGCATTAGCGCCTGCCGCGACGGCATGACGAGCGCCATCATCACGCCCTGAGCGACGGATGCGATGAAGAGGTGCGAGAAGGTGAGCAGGTCCATGAAGAGCAGCGTTGCGACGACGACGGCGATGACGAAGCTGAACGATTGGCCGAGTTGAAGGACGAGGCGTTTGGACGTGCGATCCGCAATCACTCCGCCGAACGGAGAGAGCAGCAGCATGGGGATGGCGGAGCCGAGCCCGACGATGCCGAGTGAAACGAAGGTGTCTGTCATGTGGAAGGCGAGGTAACCACGCACGATCATTTGCATGCTCATGGCGGCGTTCCACCAGATCATGGCACCCATGTACCAGCGGAATGGGCCGAAGCCGAAGGCATCGAAGGTGCGCGGGAGGTACCAGGGGCGCTGCGGCTCGAGTCCCGGCGGGGGCGGCTCCTGGATTGCGGGCTGGGCCAATTCGTCGCCTCTTTCGGCTCGCGCG
>JABIST010000303.1 GCA_018700215.1 Dehalococcoidia bacterium
CGAACGTGCCGAGATCGTCAACGCCGATGCGATGCAGCTGTACCGCGGCATGGACATCGGCACGGCGAAGCTCCCGCTCGCTGAGCGCCGTGGCATCCCGCACCATCTGCTCGACGTGTGCTCCGAAGTTGATCCAGTGCCCGCCCTGGATCAGGACACGGTTGGTCCAGCCCTCGGAATCTGGCAGGCGGGCGACGCGCTCTGGGTCGGCTCCCGCAACGACGGCGGCGACCGTGATCGCGACGCCCGCCGCCGCGCCGGTGGTGATGCTGGCCGCCTCGGCACCGGTGTACTCGGCGATCAACTCGCCGGCCCTCGCACGCAGCTCCGCGAGGTCGACGTGCGACTGCGCCGCCTCAGCCTGCGCCTGCGCGACGTCCTCGTGCTGGGCGGTGCCACCGAGGGCGGTCAGCTTGCCGGCGGCGTTGATCACGGGGGTGACGCCGAAGCGTTCGTAGATGGCCACGTCTCGTCTCCCTCGGATCCCTAGATCGATGCGGTGCGGTCGAACTGCTGGCCGTCGACCCAGACGGCGACCGGATCGACCCAACGAGGGGCGGTGCGGACCTGGTCCAGCGTGTCGTGGACCTCCAGCGGTTCGTCGTGCACTCGAAACACCGAGACGTGCGCGGGACGACCGACGGCGAGCGTGCCGAAGCCGTCGGCGTCGAGGCGCCAGGCGCGGGCGGGATTGAGGGTCACGGCCTGCACGACCTGCTCGATCGAGAGTCCGAGCATGAGCGTCTTCGTCATGTTGTGGGCGATCGAGCGCGAGTAGTGCTCGATGTTGCCGGGGTGCATGTCGGTGCTCACGATGTGGAGCGGCATCCCCTGCTGCATCACTGCCGCCTCTGCCACATCGAAGGAGTACGAGGAGCGTCCGTGGCTGGTGGCGATCCACACTCCTCGATCGACGGCGTCGCGGAAGGCGGGGATCACCTCGCCGTTGCCATCGAGCACGCCGCCAATCTTGCCGTGGTACGAGTGCGTGACGATATCGCCGTGGCGGAGCAGCGCGAGCACCTCTTCGAGCATCGGCGGCGCGTTGCCGATGTGCGCCATCAACGGCAGCCCGGTCAGCTCGGCGGCCTTGCGGGCGATCTTGACCGCCTCGATGCCGAGCAGGCCGGTGTGCGATGACGACGCCTGCACTTTGATCCCGCGCACCCAGTCCCGATGCCGCTCGACTGCCTCGACCGTCTTGGTGAGCGAGACGTACTCCCAGCTCGCCGAGTGGCCACCCTCGATGCCCGGCGCGCCGCTGGAACCGATGTTGATCGCGCCGAAGACGCGGGTGGAGGCGCCCTCGATCATGCCAGCGGGGAAATCGTCGGCCGTTGGCGCGCCGGCAGAGCCACTCTCGACGATCGCCGCAACACCCTGCTCGACACCGAACTGGTCGGCACGGAGGTTCTGCTCGCGCGTGCGGTTGCCGCTCCAGCCGCGACTGTGGCCATCGATGAAGCCGGGGGCGACGTACATGCCGGTCGCGTCGAAGCGCTCGTCCACCTCGGAGACATCGACCGCGCCGAGGGCGGCAACGACGCCGTCGCGGATCAGCACGTCGCCGGGGGCGCTGCTCGCGGTGACGGAGTCGATCAGTGTGCCGCCGTGGATCAGCGTCGTGGTCACAGGTGTCCTGTCTTCAACTCGCGCTCGTCGAGCGGTCGCATCGCCTCGTTCACGCGCTGCCAGTCCTCGTAGAGCGCATCATATCGGTCGGCGTTCGCTGCCTCAGGCTCCAGCACGTGCGAGACCTGTACCATCGCGGCGCCCGCCTCGTCGATGTCGGCGTAGATGCCGAGGGCGACCGCGAGGTACATCGCTGCACCGCGCGCCTCGACAGCACCGTCGGTCGCCTCCACGGGGTGCCGCAGCACGTCCACGATCATCTGCGACCAGAGCGGACTGGTCGCACCGCTGCCGGTGAAGCGGACCACGATCGGCTCGCCGCACCAGCCCTGCACCTGCTCGAAGATCGCGCGGATCGCGAAGGCGCCACCTTCGAGGACCGCGCGGAACATCTCTGCTCGGCCGTGGGAGGCGTGCAACCCGAGGAACGACCCGGAGGCACCCGGTCGCAGCTCCGGCGCGACCTGGCCCGCAAGGAACGGCAGGAACCGCACCCCATCGGAGCCGGGTGCTACCTCGGCGGCCTCGCCATCCATGCGAGCGAAGGCGACGGGGCGCGAGTCTTCGTCCGGGTTGTCGAGCCAGGTATCGAGGAACCAGTCGGCGGCGCGTCCGGCCATCACAGCATTGCCACCGATCACGTGGCGACCCGGCGGCATGCCGTAAAAGCGGTAGGCGCCCGGCACCTCGTCGGCGGTGACGGCGCGGACGACGGCGTGGGTACCGATGGTGATGGCGTAGGCGCCGACGGTGCCCGCTCCCGCGCCGACATTGGCGCAGATGCCGTCGTGGCCGCCGACCGCGACGGGCGTGCCGGCGGGGATGCCGAGGGCGGCTGCAGCGCTCTCGGTCAGTTTGCCAGCGAGGGACCAGGGTGGGGCGACTCTCGGAAGCAGCGAGCGCGAGATGTCGAGGGCGGCGAGCGTGTCGGCGGCGAAGTCGTCGCGGTCGGGGCCTGAGGTGGGGTCGGTGACGGCGTTGCCGGTGAGGCGGTAGGCGAGGAAGTCCTTGGCGTAGAGGAGCTGCGATGTGCGCTCGGCCGCCTGCGGCGCGTTCGCCTGCAACCAGCGCCACTTCGAGAGCATCCCGGCGGCGTAGTTCGAGAGATCGTAGCTCTGCTGCCGCCACTCCTGGAGCGTCGCCAACTGCTCGATGTGGCGGCGGTCGGACCAGGAAGGCGCGAGGACGGCGCCGTTCGCGTCGACGGCGACGAAGCCGTTGCCGCGGCCAGAGAGGCCGATGCCGGCGATCTCGGCGCCATCGAGCGCGGGGCTGGCGAGCAGGCGCTGAGTCAGCAGCCAGGCGTTGTTCCACCACTCATCGGGATCCTGCCAGCGCTGCTCGAAGCCGTCGATGACGGCCGAGTGTTCGGAGTGGCGCGCCGTCTCCCGACCGAGCAGCCGCCCGCGCTCATCGAACGCCGCAACCTTCAGCCGCGTGGTGCCAAGGTCGAAGGCGAGCAGCACGCGAGCACTCACAGGTCGGTCCTCCCACATTTCCTCTGTCGCACGCTACCCTACCCGCCCGCGCACGAAGTGGTGCCGCGGATACCCGAGGTGAAGACCATGACGAACCCGTCCGAACACGTCCAGACGTTCCTGGAGCAGCGCAAAGCAATGATGGCCCAGGCCGAGGGCCAGGCGCCTCCAGACCTCGCCACGATGCGCGCCGGCTCCGACGCCGCAGCGCCGCCAGTCCCCGATGACGTGACCGTGACCGAGGTGGACGCGGGCGGCATCCCGGCCGACTGGGTACTCGCGCCCGGCGCGGACCCGGACCGTCGACTGCTCTACCTGCACGGCGGCGGCTACGTGATCATGTCGCGCATCACCCATCGCCGGCTCGCCTCGGACATCTCGCGTGCCTCGGGCTGCTCGGTGCTGGTGCTCGATTACCGGCTGGCGCCAGAGCACCAGTTCCCCGCGCAGAACGATGACGCGCTCGCGGCGTTCCGCTGGATCCAGGCGAACGGCCCGAGCGGCGCCGGTCCCGCAGCCAGCACATTCATCGCCGGCGACTCAGCCGGCGGCGGCCTGACGCTTTCGACCACGATCGCCGCCCGCGACGAAGGCGTGCCACTGCCGAACGCCGCCGTCACGCTCTCCGCCTGGACCGACGTCAGCCACGCGCAGCAGTCGCGGACGACCCGAGCCGCCACTGACCCAATCTTCACCAATCCCGGCTCGCTCGAGGGCTTCAGTACGCACTACGTCGGCGCGGACAACCGCGAGCACCCGCTCGCGTCGCCGATCTTCGCCGACCTCCACGGCCTCCCGCCGATCCTGATGCAGGTTGCGGACGCCGAGGTGCTGCTGGACGACACGCTCAATTTCGCGAAGCGGGCTCAGGATGCCGGGGTCCGCACTACCGTTACCGTGGAGCCGCACGGATTTCACATCTACCACTACTTCCTGCCGGAAGCGCCGGAGACGCTCGCCGCGATCGGCGAAATCGGAGGTTTCCTGCGCGCGCACGGGTAGCAGTGAGGCCTCGCCCACGTAGTCGTTATAGATTTGTGAACGTGCGCACGTGATCACACTCCCTCGTCGGCATACTGATCGCGAGATCGGCTGACGACCAGGAGGGGCAGATGGGACTCGCTGACACGATCATGGGCCTGCTCGCGGGGCGAAGCTGGCGTGTGGCCAGCCAGGCTGCGGCACAGGCCTCGGAACCGCTCGAATTCCCCGCGCAGATCACGCTCGGCGGCGACAAGATCGATCTGCGCCCGATGACCGGCTACGACCGCGCGGTGATGCTGGACTTCGCGCGCAGCCTGCCACCACACGACCTGCTCTTCCTCCGACGCGATATCACCCAGCCCGAGGTGGTGGAGGACTGGGCGCGCGACCTCCAGGAGGACCGCTACGTCACGATCGTCGCGCTCCGTGGCACCCAGATTGTGGGCTACGCCACCGTCGCCTCCGACGGCCTCGCCTGGACGCGGCACGTCGCTGAGTTGCGCGTGCTCGTGTCGCCCTCGATGCGTGGCCTGCAGCTCGGACGAATTCTGACGGAGCAGGCGTTCGCCATCGCGCGGCAGCGTGGCGTGCGCAAGATGATCGCGCAGATGACGCTGGATCAGCGGGCGGCGATGCGCGTCTTCAGCCACATCGGCTTCGAACGGGAAGCGCGGCTCCGCAACCAGCTAATCGACCGCGATGGCCAGCTCCACGACCTGCAGATCATGAGTCTCGATGTGGACGAGTTCCGCGCGAAGATCGATCTGATGACAATCAGCGCGCAGCACGAATTCGTGTAACTCCGGCTGCTCGAATGATCTGGTGCGGAGTGGCCGGCTAGATCTCTCCGGCGCGACGAGACTCGGCCTGGGACCACACGAAGAAGGCCAACGCCAGTCGCACCATCAGGAACGGCATCATGCCCACCCACATCACCAGACCGGCGATCACCTGATCGTCACGCGCGGGGAAATCCGCAAACGCGCGCGTCGCAAACTCGTAGGTCGTGTAGACCGGGAACTCTGAGAACACGAAGAACGCGCCCGGGATCGTCGGCAGCACGGTCATGCCAATGATGTAGAGCAGCCGCTTACCGTGCGCCAGCGTGTGTTCCTCGTCATCGTCGAACGAACCAATCGCAGCCCAGAACGCGAGTGCGCTCAGCAGCCAGATCACGTCCAGCAACATCTGCCCAAACTGAAGCGGCTTCAGTGTGTCCGCCACGAACGGGAGGTGGCTGGTGGCTAGCACCAGATTGAACACGATGAACGCCAGGAACGGACGTTCGGTCAGCCCCCGCAATGGACCCATCCCCGGTGCGTTCAGCACCAGCTCCCTCATCCACGGCGGTGTCCCGCGCAGCAGCAGCGGCGCCACCACCAGCGAGTAGGTGACGTACTGAATCATGTGCGCCGTCAGCAGATAGCCCGCGCCCAGCGCCCCAATCGGCCAGTCCGTGGCCACCCACAACAGCACCCACCCCGCGCCGAACGATGTCGCCTGCGAGCGCGTCACCACCGCCTCGCCCACCCCAACCCTGGATGGACCAACCCGCCGCACCGCGTAGATGTAGCCCACCAGAAGTGCGAGCATCACGAGCCAGATTCCCGGGTAGTACTGCGGAGCCCAGGTCCAGGTCGCCTTCTGCGCCGAGCACCACCACGCGACGTTCACGCGACAGTCCGTCCGCGATCGCTACTCGTCATCGCTGGCCATGCTCTCCATCCCGCCGCTGGCGGGGTCCATCACCGTCGCCTCAATCATCACCGTCCCGGCAAATTCGAATTCGAGTGTGGCGTGGACAATGTCGCCCACCTCCAACGGCTCAACCAGGCTCGTCAGCATCGCGTGGTAGCCACCCGGCGCCAGCACCACCTCGCCCGCAGGCGGGATTTCCAGGCCACCCTCAACTGGGGTCATGCTCACCGTGTCGCCGTCCGTCACGCTCTGATGCAGCATCGTCATCCCAGCGGCGGTCGAGCTGATCCCAATCAGCCGGTCCGGTTCGTCACCCTCGTTCACCACCACAAAGTAAAGCGCCGCAATATCGGCAGGCGGTGCCGGCACGAACGGGCCGTAGATCGCAAGATGTCCAACCTCAGCCACTGCCGTGCCTCGGTCGGCGGTTTCCATCGCCATCGCGACATTCGCAGCCGTCGCGCCATCATCGTCACCGCCGCACGCTCCCAGGAACAAGGCGGTCAAGACGCTGATTGCCAGCAAGACATGTGTCGTTCGCCTCACTTGGTCGGCCACCCTTCACGTACCAGTACATCTAGATCGTGCGCCCAACCTGACTGCCGTACGCCCGTTGGGTAGCGCAAATGCATCAGATCATCTGGCGTGTATAGGAACAACCATGCCGCGTGAGCCACGGTATAGCCTCCTTCGAATTCTTCGTCGACGAACGCAGGAGGCGCCGCCGCGGCAATCTGAGCCGCCTCCAACTCCTCAGCGGTCCCCGTCAGCCCGACGAAATCCGCATCGAAGAAATCCAACCACGCCTGCACCCGCTCCGGCGTGTCGCGCGGCGCGTCCACACCCACGAACACCACGGTCACGCCCCGCCGCACCTCGGACGGTGCCTGTCGCAGCGCGGCCGCGATGTTGGCGAAGTGAACCGGGCAGATGTCCGGGCAGTTGGTGTAGCCGAAGTAGAGCAGCGTGACGCGACCAGAAGTCTCGGCCCGGAAATCGTAGGCCGCGCCCCCGGTATCCGTCAGCACGAAGTCGGGGCGCTCCAGCGGTCCCAGCGCCACTCCGTGCAGCCCCAGGTCTGCAACCACCTGGTCGCCCTCGGACAGTGGCGCGCTCGTCGGTTCGGGACTCGTCTCGCCACCGCAGGCAGCGAGCAGCAGCGTCGCGAGGGTCAGCGATCCAAGCACAACCAGGAGTCGTCGAACTGCCAGCGCGTTCACGTGATCGCCTCAAACCTTGCGCGTGGTGGGAGCTGCGCCATGGCTCCCGTCACGTTAGCCGCACCACCACGCACCGGCAAACTGGCGAGGAATCAGCAATGTTGTGATGCTCACCGGGCCACTGTACTTTGTACTGCGCCGACTCTAGACTTTGCGCGATTACTCCCCGCGATACGAAGGGTGACCGATGGCTCGTCTCTCCGATCTGACCGAAGCCGCCGCCGAGGGCCTGCGGAACCTCCCGCTCCCCGAGTTCGAATCCACCCCCTGGACGCAGCCGCCACCGCTCCGTGAAGCGCGTGTCGCGATCATTAGCACCGCCGGCGTCCACCGCCGCGACGACCCCTCCTTCGAGGGCCATGCGACCGAGTACCGGATCATCCCGGACGATGTAGACGCGGCCGACATTGTGATGAGCCACATCTCGGTCAACTTCGATCGCTCCGGATTCGCGCAGGATCTCAACCTGGTGCTACCGATCGATCGGCTGCATGAGCTGGCCGAGGCTGGCGAAATCGGCTCGGTCGCGCGCTACCACTACAGCCTGATGGGCGCGGTCAGCCCTGACCTGATGCAGGACTCGATCGCCGAAGTGATCAAGATGCTGCAGGGCGACCAGGTCACTGCCGTCCTGCTGGTCCCCGTCTGACCGCACTGCACGCGTGCCGTGAGCGCGCTCGCCCACACCATCGAAGCGGCCGGTCTCCCCACCACCATCGTCAGCCTCGTCCGCGAACATACCGAGGCGATTCACCCACCTCGTGCGCTCTGGGTACCGTTCGAACTCGGTCGCCCGTTCGGCGCACCGAACCAGCCCGAGTTCCAGATGGACGTGCTGCGCTCCACCCTCGCGCTGCTCGAACGCACCGAGGGCGCCCCGATCCTCGATGATTACCCGCACGACGCGCCTGAGGTGTCCGACCAAGAGGCGAGCGGTTGGGCCTGCCCGATCCCACTCGCGCCGCCCGCGCCCGCTGGCAACGAAACCGAGCGACTGATCCAGCGTCTCAGCGCCGAGGTTGGCCAACTCCGACCGTGGTTCGAGGAGGGGCGGCGCGATCGAGGGCGCACCACTTTCGGCGCCAGCGGCTTCGTACCTGAGCAGGTCGACGAGCTGGCTGAGCTGTTCGCTCGCCTCGCGATGGGCGAGGACGCCACGCCGCCCGAGGGCGGCAGCCACTCATGGCCGGCACTCGTCCGCCTCATCGCCGATGACCTCAAGGCGTACTACTCGGAAGCGGTCACCTCGCAGCCCGGCAGCAATCCCTCGGGCGACGAGTTTGGCCGCTGGCTCCACGCGGACACGGTGCTGGGCGACGTGCTGTTCCGGATGATCGATCACTACAGCGAGGCCAAGGAGCGGCGCGCACAGCGGTTGCAGGCGCAGCTCGTCCCCGGTCGCTTCCGAGGTCTGCAGCGACAGCAGGACAGCGCGTAGCCCGCTACTCGTCCACCTCGACCAGCCGGAAGACGCCGCCGCCTTCGTGGTCCAGCACCAGCACCTCGCCCGCGGCGTCCGTCCCGAATGAGACCAGACCCGCGCCAAGCTGCGCGATCACCTCAGGTGCCGCCACCTCCGCATCACGGTCGAGCGACCAGACCTCGCCACTGCAAAAGTCGCCAAAGAGGTAACGCCCTCGGAGCGCCTTGAACTGGTCGCCTCGGTAGACAAGTCCGCCCACCACCGCACAACGGCCCTGATCGTGGAGGTAGGTCCAAATCGGCGGCGTCAGTCCGGCCGGATCGCAGTCACGTCGGAGGCAGTGCGCGCCCTCCATGAGGCTCCACCCCAGGTTGTCGCCAGCCTGCACTCGGTCGATCTCCTCCTCAGCGGAGACCTGCACATCGCCCAGCCACAGCTCGCCGCTCTTCGGATCGATCGACATTCGGAACGGGTTACGCACGCCGTACGCGAACAGCTCCGGTCGCGCTTCCAGATCGTCGACGAATGGATTGTCCGACGGGATGCGGTACAGCTCCGCCTCGCTCGATTCACGAACATCGATGCGGATGATGCTGCCGAGCAACGTCATCTTGTTCTGCCCGTTGAGGAACGGATCGGTGGAGGCGCTGCCGTCACCGAGGCTCAGGTAGAGCATGCCGTCCGGCCCGAAGACGATGTCCGCGCCATTCTGGTTGAAGCCGGGCTGGTCCAGCTCCAGCAATACCAGCTCGCTATCGAGGTCGACCGAATCGCCCTCGACGGTGAAGCGCGACAGGCGAGTGAGCGGCGGTCGCTCAGGCAAGACGAAGTAGAAGGCCCAGAGATAGCCGTTCGACGCGAACTCGGGGTCGAGCGCGAGCGTCAGCAGGCCTTCACCGAGTCGGATGTCGGAGCGCGTGGTGATGTCCATTAGCAGCGTGCCCTGCGGGTCCGACTCGCTCACGATCCAGACGCGCCCCGGGCGCTCCGCGACGAAGAGTCGATCGCCCTCGTACGCCCCGACTTCGATCGGCAGCTCGAAGGTGCGGCCACCGAGGGCGGCCTCGAACCCGAGCGGCGGCAGCTCGTCGTCGCCGCCACAGGCGAGTGCGAGCGCGGCGAGGGTGGCTATGACCAGCCAGAGAGAGCGCGCGGCACCAAATCTTCGTCGCATTCAGGCATGATGCAGCGGTGAGGCGCTGTATGCAGGCATTCGAGGAGTAACGCCATGACCACCGAAACCACCACG
>JABIST010000447.1 GCA_018700215.1 Dehalococcoidia bacterium
GATTCGCGTCGAACGAGGGCAACGATACCTGCGCCAGCACCTCGCCGGTCGCGACATCGATGACGACTGCCGCACCGGCGAGGTCCGGGGGCGCCTGGCCGGCGCGCACTGGTGGCAGGCCCGCCTGGATCTGGTCTGCGAGCGCTGCCGACACAGCAGTCTGGAGTCCGAGGTCGATCGAGAGGACGAGGTCCGCGCCCGGTTGGGCTGCGACCCTCCCGAGTTCTCCGAGTTCACGGCCGGTTGGGTCAGCCACGACGAGGCGCCGTGCCGGTTCGCCTCGGAGCGCGTCTTCGTAGACCTCTTCCAGCCCGCTGCGCCCCACGAACGCGTCTAGCGGGTAGCCGACATCGAGGTACTGCTCGACCTCGACGGCGTCGATTGCGCCGACGTGGCCGAGGATGTGCGCCAGCAGCTCACCGCCCTCGTACACCCGCTTCGGTATGGCGACCACGTCGATGCCTGGCAGGGCGGCGGTCGCGGTTCGTAGTTCGATCGCCTCGAGGGCGGTGTCGACCTCGTGCAGCTCGATCGGGACGAGCGGATCGACGGCGGCGATCCCGGAGGTGCTGATTCGCTCGAGGTCCGCGAGCGGGACGCCGGTCTGCCGTTGGATCTGTACGAGCACCTGGGTGCGGTCGGCCGTGGCCTCGGGTAGTGCTGCGGGGATCAGCCGCAACACGTACCGGGGTACATTCCGCACCAGCGGCAGGCCGTTGCGGTCGTAGATCAGGCCGCGTGGCGGCTCAGCCTCGACGACCCTCGGCTGATCGCCGGAGGCGAGTTCGGGCGCGAGCGTTGGGTCGAGCAGCTGCATGCGGGTGAGCTGGATGCTGAGGGCCGCGAAGACAAGCAGTGCCACGAGCCCGAGCGGTCGCAGTCGCGCGCCCGGCAGCTCGTCACTCACGCGAACAGTCCGTGGCGCTGTCGCCTCGGCTGCAGCAGGGGTGCGAGCATCGCTGCGATCACGCTGGTGACGAAGGTGGCGACGATGACGGCGGGAGTGGCGCCGGCCAGCGAGCCAAGTTCGCGGCCCACCGTTGCCAGCAGCAGCAGATAGGCGAGGCTCCCGAGGCCGGCGACGCCGGCGGTTGCCGGCAATCGCCACAGCAACCCGTGCTCTTCGTCGAGATGGGTCTGCGCCAACGCGGCACCGAGCAGCGCAACCGGCAGCAGTGCGACCAGGAACCAGCCCACGCGCTGGGTTGAGAGGACGCCGAGTAGAGCGGCTGCCAGTAGCAACGCTGGCCACGGTTCATCGTGGGAGCGATTCACGCTCCAGGCGGCCAGGAGTGCGACGGGGAGTAGCGGCATTGCCCACGGATCGGGGGTGAGCAGCGGCAGCACGGCGATCTGCAGGAAGCTGGCGGCGGTCACGAGCAGCATCAGCGGCAGGCTCATGGCATCGCTCCGGGCATGTCGATCCCAAGCCCCGGTATGAAGCCGGTGACGATCAGCACCTGCTCCAGCCGCCGCAGGTCGCTGAGCGGCTCGATGGTGATTCGGGCGTGGAGATCTTGTGATTGCGATTCGATTGAGGCGACTCGTCCGGCGAGTAGTCCCGGCGGCAAGCGCCCCCCGAGCGCGGACGTGACGACGACGTCTCCGACGACCACCTTCGCGCTGCGGGCGACGAATTCGAGGCTAAGCCCGCCGCCACCGCCTTCGAGCGCACCGGGGACACGCGACGACTGCACGACGACCGCGACGGAGGAGTCACCATCGATCAGCAGCCGCACCCAGGACCGCTTTGGCTCCACGGTTGCGACCAGGCCGACGAGGGTGCCGCCGGCGCCGAGCACCGGCTGTCCTTCGATGACGCCGTCGTCTGAGCCGCGTGCGATCAGCAGGGTGCGTTGTCCTGGAGCCGGATCGCGCAGCAGTACCGGGGCGGTGAGTAGCTGATCGGCTTCGAAGCTGGTCGCGCTGAGCAGAGCCGAGGCTGCCTGAACGGCGATGCGCTGCTCGCGGAACGCACCCAGCTCGGCTTCAAGCCGCTCAACCTCCAGGCGGAGCGATCCGTTCTCCTCGGAGAGCCCGCGCACTTGTCCAGCGTGGAAGATGACATCGGAAATCGGGCGCAGCGTGTTCTGGACGGCGGAGACGAGCGGTGTGACGAGCGCGCGTGCCTGCGATTCCACGGTGCTCGCCGGTGAGAGCGTGGACGCGCCCAGTAGCAGAATGGCGCCAAGGAGGAGCGCGGAGAACCAGGCGGCACTCCGACCGGTCGCCACGGGTTAGTGCTCCGGCGGGTGCGTGCGGGTCATCGTGGGCGCTGCCGCGTTGCGATTGCGGATTGGACGCGCTCGAGCGTCTCGGCCTCTTCGAACGCTTCGGCGCAGCCGCGGACGACTGTGCGCAGTGGGTCCTGGGTGACGAAGACGGGGAAGCGTGTCTCCATCGCGAGGCGGCGGTCGAGTCCCTGGAGTAGCGCACCGCCGCCGGTCATGGCGATGCCGTGCATCATCAGGTCGGCGACGATTTCTGGCGGCGTGGTCTCGATGGTGGCGCGGACGGTACGGATGATTTCGTTGGTGACGGTGGAGAGCGCATCACGCAGCTCGACGGTGGAGACTTCGACTGACTTCGGAAGTCCCGTGGCGAGATCGCGGCCGCGCAGATCGATCAGTTCCTCGACATCGAGCGGGAAGGCGGAGCCAGCTTCGATCTTCACCTGTTCGGCAGTCCGTTCGCCGATGAGCATGTTGTGCACCTGGCGGGCGTAATCGATGATCGCGGAGTCCATCCCATCGCCGGCGGCGCGCACTGAGGTCGACTGCACGATTCCGCCGAGGGCGATGACGGCGACCTCGGTGGTTCCGCCGCCGACATCGACGACCATGACACCAGCGGGATCCATGACGGGGAGGCCTGCACCGATGGCGGCGGCCATGGGCTCTTCGATCAGGTAGGCGGAGCGAGCGCCGGCTGCGATGGCAGCGTCGTGGACGGCGCGCTTTTCAACCTCGGTAGCTCCCGAGGGAATGCCGACGACGACGCGCGGCCGGGGCAGTCCGAGACCGAAACGTTCGTGGACGGTGCGGATGAAGTGCTGGAGCATTCGTTCGGTCACGCCGAAATCGGAGATCACGCCGTCTCGCAGTGGGCGGACGGCGACGATGGTTGAGGGCGTGCGCCCAACCATCCGCTTCGCGTCGGAGCCGATCGCGAGGATTCGCTTGCTTACTTTGTCGATCGCAACGACAGAGGGTTCATCGATCACGATCCCTCGACCGCGCACGCTCACGAGCGTGTTGGCGGTTCCGAGGTCGATCCCAATGTCGTGGGAAAACATCCCCAAGAACGACGACAGCGGATTGATCACCGGTCGCATCTCGCAGACGGGGAGACTGCGTGTTCAACCGTTGGAGTTACGGTTGCATGGAGTATACGGGTGAGCAGTTCTGGGTATCAACGCTTTCAAAAAATGTTGATAACGTCAGACTCCATCGACCAGCCCGCGCAGCAGGTATCCGACCGCCCAGGCCAGCGAGGCGGCCGCGCCGCCGAGGAGTAGCGTCTCCACGCTGGAGCGCACGAGACGGCCCCCCAGCGTATAGGCTTTGACATAACCAACGGCGACGAACGCGATCGCGGTCAGTCCAACGCTCCACCAGAACGGGCTTCCGATCACGTCGTCATTGATTGCATCGGCAAAGAACGAGAGCAGCGGAACTGAGCCAACAATCAGGAACGCGAGGAATGTGGCGACCGCCGCGCGCAGGGGGTTGGGGCCATCGAGCTGTACGCCGTGCTCTTCGAGCAGCATGGTGTCAATCCAACGTTCGCGATCGGAAGTGATGACGGCGACGACCCGTTCCAGGTCAGCGCCCTCGAAACCTTTCGCCTCGTAGATCTGTCGAATCTCTTCGCGCTCGCCCTCGGGCACTTCGTCGATCTGCTCGCCCTCGATCCGGCGCAGCTCCGCGACAATCTCGTGATCTGCGCGGGTGCCCAGGAAGTTACTGGCGGCCATGCTGAAGCCGTCGGCCAGCAGGTTGGCGAGGCCAAGCACGACGACCACGCCGCCGGAGAGACCAGCTCCGACAGCGCCTGCGACGATCGCGAAGGTGGTGACGGCGCCATCGATCGCGCCGTAGATGAAGTCACGGATGTAGCTGTGATCGGTGCCGCTGGAAAGTCGATCACGAATAGCCTGTGGCGTGTGATGCGCCGGAATTGGGAGATGGGCGCGCGCCGCGAGGCGGGGGAACATGGCGGCGGGCTAGGTCCCCGGTTGAATCAGCCGGTAGACGCGGGTGCTGCCATCGCTTCCGGAGTGGACTCGTCCCGCGCGAACGAGCGAGCGCAGCGCGGAGGCCATGAGGCCACCATCCACGTCCATGATCTTGTTGAAGTCTTTCTTGGAGAGCTGATCGGCGTCTCCGAGGGCGTCAATGATTTGCTGTTCCAGTTCGGCCGGTTGCACCATCGCGTACCTTCTTCCACTCGTACTGCGAGCATCGATCCTCAGGGCGTGTCAGTCCAGCCCAATTCCTCAAGTCGTCGAATGAACTCGTGTTCGTCGATCACTTCGACGCCGAGCGTATCCGCTTTCGCTTGCTTGCTGCCGCCACCCGTGCCGGTCACGACGTAGCTGGTCTTCTTTGACACGGCGCCAGCGAAACGACCGCCGAGCCCCTTGATCAAGTCTTCGATTTCGTTGCGCGACCATCGCTGCAGGGA
This sequence comes from Dehalococcoidia bacterium, assembly GCA_018700215.1. GTDB lineage: Bacteria > Chloroflexota > Dehalococcoidia > UBA2979 > UBA2979 > JABIST01. Next base: position 4,687 of record JABIST010000447.1, read on the forward strand.
GCCAGTGACGACGATCGCCAGACCATCTAGCACGCCGCCGCGCGCGGAGATTTCCTCGTCCGTGCGTACGCCGGCGGCGACCAGACGGTCGACGAGGGCTGCGTTCTCGTCGTCGCGGAAATACTCGTACACGCCCTGGGCGACGATCGGGCCGATGTCGTCGATCGCCTCGAGTTCTTCGAGCGAGGCGTTGCGTAGCGCCTCGATTGACCCGAAGTTCAGCGCCAGTGCGCGCGCGGTCTCGGTGCCGACGTGGCGGATGCTGAGGCCGATCAGCAGGCGATGCAGCGGCTGCGTCTTGCTGGCCTCGATGTTGGCGAGC
>JABIST010000309.1 GCA_018700215.1 Dehalococcoidia bacterium
GCTTCGAAGCGGCTCTTGAACTCGCTCTCGTAAATCTCCTCGAACAGATCCATGAAGCGGCCGTCGTACTTCTTCAGAATCGTGTTCTTCGTCGAGAGGTACACCGGGTACCCCGTCTGCAGCCCGTAATTCAGCGACGAACGCGCGAACCCGCGGATCGACTCGTCGAAGTTGTACATCCCCATCGCCACGCCGGCTTCCGGGAACTGCATCACCTCGTACTCGGTCGCTTCGCCACCGCCCTCAGGCTCAAACTTCATCGTCAGCCGGCCCGGCCCGGGCACCAGGAAGTCTGTCGCCCGGTACTGATCACCGTGCGCGTGACGGCCGATGATGATCGGCTGCTCCCAGTTCGGCACAATCTTCGGGATGTTCTTGCAGATGATCGGCTCGCGGAACACGGTCCCGCCCAGAATGTTGCGGATCGTCCCGTTCGGCGACCGCCACATCTCCTTCAGCCCGAACTCCTCCACGCGCGCCTCATCCGGCGTAATCGTCGCGCATTTCACGCCCACGCCGTGCTTCTGGATCGCCAGCGCCGAATCAATCGTGATCTGATCGTCCGTCGCGTCTCGCGATTCCATCCCCAGGTCGTAGTACTCAAGCTCAATATCCAGGTACGGCAAGATCAGCCGCTCTCGGATGAACCCCCAGATGATCCGCGTCATCTCGTCGCCATCGAGTTCAACTACCGGGTTCGCGACCTTGATCTTTGCCATGAGAAACCTTCCGATGCGCCTGACACGCGGATATACCGCAGGCATACGGCCCCGCCAGCATCACTTCGATTGAGAAGGCGCGGAACCCGCCGGATTATACGCGGACACTATCTTGGGCGCGCGCTGATCCACGGGCCCTTTGTCCACACTTCTATGTCCGAACAGCAGTCGTTTAACTCGCCTGCGCCAGCCCCTTGCCGCCCTGCGCCAGCTCCTCGCCACCCTCCGCCAGCTCCGTGCCGCCACTCGCCATCGAAGAGCCCAGCAACCGCCCGATCAGCTCCAGCCCCTCGATCTGCGCCTCCGAGAACCCGTGTGGCTGCTCGCTGTGTACCCACAACGCCGCAAGCTCACCATCTGGGAGCCCCACCAGTGGTGCCGTGACCAGCGCCCGCACCTTCGTCGGAATCTCCGTCACCACGCTTGCACCGTAGATATCCGTGTCCTTCACGTCCTGATTCACGTGAGCCACACGGTCGGACCACCGCTGCCGCTGCGCCTCCTGGAATCGCCCGTGATCGCCGGGCCGAGGCGTCCCATACGACTGATGAATCATTACCGCCTCGAACTCATCCCCCACCTGCCGTCCCAGCCCCACGTTCATCTCCGGTACCAGCGCCGCTGCCGGCTCGCGGAGTAGCTCCACCGCCTCCTCGAACGTCACCGTCCGACCAGCCACCGCCGTCGCGAGACGAAGCACGCTCCGCTGCGCCACCGTCTCTGCTCGCAGCGCGACCAACTCGTCTTGCAGGTCAGTCACGTCCGCCGCAACCGTCAGCACGCTCCAACCGCCTGAGCCTCGCTCCAACGGCATCGTGCTCATCTGCAACCACGTCGACCGGCCATCCTCCGAGACCAGCCGCCGCCGCACGCTCCGCTGCGGCTTGCCCGTCGTCCGCGTGATCGAAGCCGGATACTCCGAACCCGCCAGCAGCCGCCCCTCCTCGTCGAACACCAGCATGTTCCGAGGCATCGCGTCGCCACGCTGCGCCCGCAGCCCCACCTCGTCCGCTAGCTGCTGGCTGAGCTGTACGTACCGTCCGTCGCTATCCCGACTGAACAGAATCAGCCCAGAGTCCATCATCGCTGCCACCGTCAGCGCCAGCTGATCTCCGGCGTCAGCATCGCGAAGTAGAGACGTGATCGGGTCCATTCAGGCTCCAACGGCTGCAACAGATCATCGTCTCGGCCACATGAACCAAACAGCTCCGTGTGAGTCAACGCCAGTAATTCGTCAGAATCGACCTGGCCGTGAAGCTCAGCCTAAGCTGACCGCCGCTCCGCCCACCGCTCATCCGAACTCAGCGCCGCTCCAACCAGCCGCGCCGCCAGCTCAAGTCGCTCGATCTGCCATCCATCGAACGCACCCGCTTCCGCGGACGATGCAATCAGCGCCGCTCGCTCATCCACCACCCCGCACGGCGCGATCGCCATCGATCGGAATGGATCATCCAGCTCCGCAACCACCGTCCCGCAATAGATGTCCGTCGGCCGCACGTCCAGATTCACGTGAGCGGTTGACCCGGTCCACCGCTCACGCAGCTCCGCTGCCAGGTGCCGGCGACCCGAATGAATCGCCGCACCGAACCCGTGGTGCACCGGCAGTAGCTCCAATTCGTCATGGTCCCGTAGCGCCAGGACCACGTTCCCCGTTGGCAACAGCGCCGCCATTGGCTCCCGCAGCAGTGCCACCAGCTCCGCCTCCCTCATCCGATGCCCCGCCAGCGCAATCCCAACCTCAGCCAGCGCCCCACCTACCGCGGCCTCGCGCCGTGCCGAGTCGCGCGCATCCACAATCTCCGTCACGTCCGTCCCAATCGTCAGCGTCGTGTACCCGTCCACCGTTCGCTCCAACGGCATCGAACTCATTAGCGCCCAGGCGTGTGAGTTGCCTCGCTCAATCCGTCGCAGCACGTTCCGCTGCGCCCGCCCCGTCATCCGCGCAATGGTCGCCGGGTACTCAATGCCCGCCAGCAACCGCCCCTCGCTATTCAGGATCCGTGTGTCGCCTGGCTGAAGCGACCCTCGCACATCACCCATCCCCAGCAGTGCCCCCAGCACCTCGCTCAACTGCACAAAGTGACCAGCGCGGTCCCGTGTGAACAGGATCAATCCGGAGTCGATGATCGCCTCCATCGCGCGTCCCAGCGGATCATCCGGTCCCGCCTGACGTACCAGTGAGTTCAGAGATTCCATCGTGACCTCCGTCGATCCCTGCCCGGATCTTCGGAAGGTGCCCTACATCGGGTCAGTGCTCGCAGCGTGTCCGCAGGTACTCGTCAGAAACCAGTGGCGGGTTGAGTGCGCCATCCCTCGGCTCTACGCCGATCGCCGCTCCGCCCACCCGCTCGTGCCGTGTAGGGTCCGTGCCAACAACCGCCCGGCCAGCTCAAGACTCTCAATCTGCCACATCTCGAACGCGTCCGGTTCGGGATGGTTCATCACCAGCGCGCCCAGCGCGCTCCCATCCGCCAGACTGCTCGGCGCAATCACCACGGACCGGAACGGAAGCTCCAGTTCCGCCACCACGCTTGCACCGTAGATATCGGTCAGCTGCACATCCTGATTCACATGCGCACCCCCCGCCTGCCAGCGGTCGCGCTGCAACTGTGACAGCCGTCCCCGACGAGCAGCCAGCCCAGTACCGAACCCACGGTGCACCGGCGTCATCTCAAATTCATCGCCGTCCTGCCACGTCAACAGCACATTGCCGTCCGCTACCAGCTCCGCCATCGGCTTGCGCAGCAGCTCCACTAGCTCCGTCCGCGTCACCCGGCCATCGGCCAGCACCGCGCCCACTTCCAACAGCGCCCCACGGACCGATGCCGCTCGACTCGCCGCATCCCGCGCCTCCACCAGCGCAGTCACATCCGCGCCAACCGTCAGCACGCTCCAGCCGTCAGGCGTCCGCTCCAGTGGCATTGTGCTCATCTGCATCCACATCGAGTCGTCCCCGCACTCCAGCTGCAGCAACACCTCGTGCTGCGCAGTCCCGCTGGAGCGCGTGATCGTCCCCGGATACTCGTTGCCGGACAACGCCCGACCGCTCACATCGTAGGTCCGCGTGTCACCGGGCTCGCGTGCCCCCCGCGCATCCCCCATCCCCAACCGTTCGTTGAGCACCGGGCTGAGCTGGACAAAACGACCATGGCTGTCCCTCGTGAACACCACTAGCCCAGACTCCAGAACTGCCTCCATCGATCGCGCCAGCGGATCTCCAGTCCCGGCATCTCGAATCAGTGAACTGATGGATTCCATCATCGCCTCCTGCATCCCGGGCCCAATCGTCAACTCCTGACAAGAGCCGCAATTCACAACCTCGCCCCACTACCGTTGCTCGCTACGCGGATCGCCGCTCCGCCTGCGCCGCACCGCCGTACAGCGCCCGACCGACCAACCTCGCTGCCAGCTCAAGACTTTCGATTTGCCACGCATCGAACGCGTTCGCCTCCGGGTGGTGCATCCCCAGCGCGCCCAACTGGCTGAGAGCCACGCTGCTGTAGCCCATCACCGCCACGGATCGGAACTGGTTCTCCAGCTCTGCCACCACCCGCGCGCCGTACATGTCCGTCTCACGTACATCCTGGTTCACGTGTGCCTGCGGTTGGCTCCAGCGCTCCCGCATCTCCGCGGGCAGATGCGAATGTCGCGCGTTCAGACTCGCTCCAAACCCGTGGTACACCGGCGTCATGTCGAAGTCTGCCCCCACCTGTCGCAGCAGTAGCGCGTTACCGTCCGGCACCAGCGCCGCCATCGGCTCGCGCAGCAGCGCTGCCATCTCCTCGTACGTCACCGTTCGCCCGGCCAGCTCAGCGCTCAGCCGCAACAGCGCCCCACGCACCGCTGCCGCCCGCTCCGCCGCCTCCGCGCGCTCCACCAGCTCCGTCACATCCGCACCAATCGTCAGCACGCTCCAGCCCTCGGCCGTCTGCTCCAGCGGCAAATTGCTCTGCTGCATCCACACCCGACCGCCCGCGGTCTCCAGCAGATTTAGCTCGCCTCGCCGCCGCCGCCCGGACGTGCGCACCTGCTGCGCCGGTATCTCCGATATCGCAAGCAGCCGCCCGTTGCCGCCGAAGTACCGCATCTCCCGCGTGTACACGTCGCCACGCCCGTCACCGATGCCCAGGCGCTCGCCCAGCACCGGACTCACCTGCACAAACCGCCCGGCCCCGTCGCGAGTCATCACGATCAGCCCGGAGTCCAGAATCGCCCCCAACGCCGTGGCCAGCTCGTCTCCGGCCTCTGCACGACGAACCAGTGACGACAGCGCTTCCATCAACTCTCCTCCATCTCAGATCTCGGTACTCAAGATCATCGGCCACCGTCAGCAAATCGACAGGTTCCAGCCACCACCCCCCGCGAGGGGGTCATAACCATTTCGATGTACGGGACATAACTATCGAAGACGCGCCCAGCCAGAAGCCCCACGCCTCGGCCACCAATACCCGCGGTCTAGCTCTTCGAGGCCTGGAAGATGCTCTCGATCGACTCGTCCAACATCGAGTTGAACTCGTCGTCGCTCTGCTGAGCCGTCAGCCCCTCGGTCAGCGCCCGCGAGAAACTCGCGATGATCCCGTGGCACTTCGCCAGCCGCTCGTTCGCCTCCGCGCGTGAGTAGCCGCCAGACAGCGCCACCACTCGCACCACGTTCGGGTGCGCCACCACCTCAGAGTACTGAGCGTCATCCTCC
>JABIST010000311.1 GCA_018700215.1 Dehalococcoidia bacterium
CGCTCAACGCCTTCCTGGTCGACACCGACATGCCGGGCTTCGAGGTGACCTCGATCGACCGGAAGATGGGGGTGCGTGGCGTCCCGACCGGGGTGCTGACCTTCGATGAGGTGCGAGTGCCGGCGGCGAATCTGGTTGGCGAGCAAGAGGGGCTGGGGATGCGGGCGCCGCTGGCGACGCTGAACTCGCTCCGCCCGGTGGTTGGGGCACGAGGGGTGGGCCTGGGCGAGGGCGCGCTGGATTACGCACTGAAGTTTGCCCGCGAACGCCGCGCGTTCGGTGGGCCGCTGACGGACTTGCAGGCGATTCAGATGAAGCTGGCCGAGATGGCGATCGACATCGAAGCCGCGCGGATGCTGGTCTACCAGGGCTCGTGGATGGTGGACCAGGGTCGGTTCGGCCCGGAGCACGGGCACATGCTGTCGGTAGCGAAGGCGTACGCGACGGAGATGGCGAACCGCGTCGCCTCGGAGGCGATGCAGATCCTCGGTGGTCAGGGCTACATGATGGATCACCCGCTGGAGCGTCATTACCGCGACGCGCGCCAGCTGATGATCGTGGAAGGCACCTCGGAGATTCAGCGGCTGGTGATCTCGCGCGCGCTGATGACAGGCAATCTCAACTACGCGTAACGGTGCCGCGGACTAGTTGCCGCCTGCCGAGGCGGTTGCGGTTGCCTCAGCGGCGGCGGCCTCGGCCGCGATCTGGGCGAGGCGGTTCTGCTCTGCCTGGACCGGATCGTGGGGTCGCGCCGCAGCCTCGAGCCAGGCGGGCCACGACTCCTTGGGCAGGCCGCCCACCTCCATCAGTCCGAGATTCGCCACCAGGTCCTCGGGTGGGCCGGTGGCGTAGGAGAGGTCCTCAGCCAGTAGCCAGATCAGCAGAGGCGAGCCAAGCCGGTCTGCATCCTCCAGCAGCCGCTGCAAGTACCGCCGCTGCTCGGCGGGTGTGGAGGCGTTGATTCCTTCGCGTCCGGTGCCAGAGGCGTAGCCGGACGAGACGAACGCCACCGGCAATTCGGTGTGATCGAGAATCTGCCGGTAGTAGAACGGCTCCACCTTTCGTACGACCGCGAAGGCGAATGATGGGTAGGTGGTGATCCCGAGCACATCGAGGCGACCTTCAAAATCTTCGAGCAACTCCCAACGAGCGACGTGCGGCGGTAGCCAGGGGATCACACCGAGCAGCTCCTCGTACTGGAAGCTGGTGAGCACCTGCGTCTCGGGCGACGTCTGATGTAGTTCGTCGTAGATCTCGGAGTAGATTTCGACGAACTGCTGGTAGGCGTCCGGGTCTTGCTCGAAGGTGACATTCACCTCGTGGCCGATCACGAGGTAGGCGGGCTGCACGTTGCGTGCGACGAAGAGCGCGTCTGCCCGCAGCGCCTGTCGCAGCTCTTCGTCTGCCAGCGTCAGCCCGGTGTGGCTGGCAGGCAGTGCCTGCAGCCGGTCGCGCGCTGTCGGGTCGAACACGTCGAGCACGTAGACGAGGTTGAGACCGCGCAGGTCCGCGGCACGTTGCTCAGCCAGTGTCTGTTCGCGGAGTGTGCGGGAGACGTTCGCACCCGGCAGGAAGTTCGCCCAGGCCGGCGGTCGTTGAATCAGCAGCGCCTCACCGTGGTTCGCGGCCAGGTCGTAGGTCTCGAGGTATGCCGCCTCGGTCAGTTCGCCGGGGATCGAAGAGAAGCCCAGCAGGAAACTGCGCGCGGCGCCGGCCGTTGGTCGCGACTGCGGGACGAAGCCGGTCGGCTCGGCTCGCTCTTCGCGACAGGCGACGGCGAGTGAGGCGGCGAGCAACACGAGGCCGAGCACCGCGAGACGTCGGGGGGTGGTTAAGAGTGCCACCCCTCAATTGTCGTGACCACGCCCCCGGTGATCAAACGCGTGGTGGAGACGGGGGGTGCATCGGGGTTCCCCTGTGACGGTTATCCACAGGTTGTCCCGACAATCTGACAAATGGCTCTCTGGACACTAGACGACCTTCACCACGCGCTTGGCGCAGCCACTTCGCGTGGCGATGCGCGCGCGGCGGTGCGGCGTGCGGCTCGCATCGTTGGTGTGCGGACGCATGATGCGCTGGATCTGCACGAGCTGGTTCGTCTCTGTTCCGCACTGTCTGCGGAGGGTGGCCTGATTCAACAGGTTGCCGAGGAGATCGCCAGCGAAGCGCTGCGCGATGAGAGCCGGAACGCGGCCTAGTCCTCGTCGAACATTGCCTCACGCGCCACGTCGCCCCAGGAGAAGAGGGCGGCGGCGAAGCGGATGCCGGATGCACCTTCGGCGATGCGCCGGTTCAGATCTTCGACGCGGATGCTGCGCACGAAGTGCTCGACGCGGTCACCGACGCCGTCTTCGCCGTAGAAATCGATCGGGCGGAACACGCCGAATGTGGTGGAGGCGAGTGGGTCGCCGCCGGGTACCGCACAGGCTAGTGCCAGTGCGAGCTGGTCGATCCCGTAGGGACGGCGCGTCTCGGAGATGCGCTCGCGACACCACACCAGAATCTCCTCGGTCAGTCGCTCGACGTGACTCGTCTCAAGTACTGCCTGCTCGAGCACCCAGTCTTGCTTCGAGAGGCCGGTGCCAGATCGAATCGAGTCTTCGATGCGGCGGCGAACCGGGTCCGGGCGCAGGCGGTTGAACAGGTCAGTCAGCAACGTCAGTCTCCACTCATGCATTCAGGGAATACCCGTTGAGGGGAAGCCCTGATGAATCATCGGCAGTTCCCTGAGTTCCATCAGCCTCTTTCGAACCGGGTAGACTGCGCCGGTGGACGGTGACCGAACCTTCGACCTGGATGAGTTACGCGCCGCTCTTGAGGAGCGCGATCATCTGCTGATGCGTTTCGAGACCGTCACGCTGCGGCTGTTCGTGGACTTCCGCACGAGTAGCGAGGTGGAACCAGCGATCCTGGTGCTCCAGGCCGTGAACTCGTTCCGTGAACGCCTGATCTCGCTCCGGCGGGCGCGCCCGGAACTGCCGGTGCCCGATCAGCTCCAGGTGGCCACCTGGCCGTTGCGGATCGGCTCGCTTGAGCGGCTCGGGGTGCTGGATACGATCCGCGCTCGACTGGTTGAGGACGGCGCATCCGAGGCGCTCCACCAACTGGGGGATGCGGTGCAGGAGCTGGCGGCAGCGGAGCGTGCGGAGGTGCGGCGAGCGATCAGCGGCGAGGGGTATCGCACCCTCTGGACGGCGCCGCGCAGCTAGTGAACCGCGATCGCTTTCGTCGACTGGTCCATCGCGCTCTTCGTGAGTTGCCGCCGGAGGCACTTCGCCAACTCGACAATGTCGAGGTCACGATTGAACGGGAGCCGGCTGGCGGGGACCTGGACGCGGCGGAGGGTGGGCAGTGGCTGTTCGGTCTGTACGTGGGCACGCCGCTGACGGAGCGTGCCGACTACCACCTGACCCTGCCCGACCGTATCGTCATCTTCCAACGTCCGCTTGAACGGGCGTTTCATCCACGAGACATCCCCGAACAGGTGCGCATCACCGTCCTACACGAGATTGCCCACCACTTCGGGATCGACGACGAGCGGTTGCACGAACTCGGCTACGAGTAGCGCGCCGCGCCAATAGCCGGAGCAGGAACGTGGTCAGCGAACTCTTCACCATCGGGATTGACGACACCGGCGAACCGGAGGGGCAGGGCACGAGCCAACTCGCTCGAGCCTGGTCAGCGGCGGTGGAGTCAGAAGGCTTCGGCCAATCACTGGGCGTCACCCGACACCAGCTCTGGGAAAGCCCGAAGGTGCCGAGCACTGGCAAGAACCGTGCACTGGCAATCATGATCGAGACCGGACACACGGTGCTCGATGTCGAGGATCACATCGTGGACTTCGTGCGGGCGAACGCGGCTCGCAAGGCGAACGCCGCGATCGCGGTGCTCTCAAGACACAGCGACATGCCTCACGCGCTCGCCTTCGGTCGCCGCAGCCAGCAGGAATTGATGAAGCTGGCGGACGCCGAGCGCTACGGCGCGGAAGCGAACGTGCTGCTGCGCGGGCTCGGCGGGAATCGCAACGGCATGATCGGCGCGCTCGCTGCCGCTGGCCTATGCGCTGGTGGCAAGGACGGCCTCTTCATTCAGCTTGCGGGCATTCGCCAGATCTCGGGTCGTGTCACCGCCGGTCAGATCCGCGAACGGACCGCGCTGGACAGCATCATCGACGAGGACACCGGCGAAGAACTCGACCGCGATGACATGATCGACACGTTCGACTGGGTCCGTCCGCGCATGACCGTGGACAAACCGGTGCTGCTGACGAAGCGGTCACCTGACGAAAAGAAGCTGTGGCTTCCCGTGGATCGCAAGCCCGCCAGCTAGGCGCGTTCCGCCCACCGACGAACGAGCCGCTCCGCAGCGTCCCGCAGCGGTGGGGCTCCCAGTGCCATCGCCTGCTCGGTCGTGACACCCAGCGGCATCGAGGCTTCGGCGTCCGCCACGCCCGCTGGCCGGCCCCCGACGTGGCCCGCAACCGCGAGGCATGGTCGGCCGAGTTCGACCGCGAGTTCGGCGACGTAAGCGACGGTCTTCCCGTAACCAGTCTGTTCATCCAGCGAGCCCTCGCCCGTGACCACGAGGTCAGCCGCCTGGATCGCTTCGCGCAGGCCGACGGCGTCCGCGACCAGCGCCGCGCCCGACTCGACGGCTGCATTCGCCCCCGCTGCCCGCGCTGCCGCGAGCAAGCCGACGGGCAGTCCGCCACCGGCTCCGGCACCGGTCTGGGTTGCCAGCGACATGTGGAGGTCTTGCTCGATTCGTCGTGCCCAGCGCGCCAGTGCACGGTCCAGTGCCGGCGCCTCCCAATCGCGCACGCCCTTCTGTGGCCCGTAGATCGCGGTTGCTCCCGCAGCGCCGAGCAGGGAATTTGTGACGTCCACGGCGACCCGCAGTTCCACACCGGCGAGCGCAGTTGAGGCGGAACGTTGATCGATTCGGGCAAGTCGCTCCAATGCCACGCCGCCTCGCGGTAGCTCCGTGCCACCGGCATCCCGTAGATACAGGCCAAGCGCCTGCGCCGCCCCAGCACCGCCGTCGTTCGATCCGCTGCCACCGACGCCGATCACGATTCGCCGCGCGCCTCGGCTCGCTGCGTGGGCAATCAACTCGCCAACGCCGAAGGTGGAAGCGCGCCCGGGGTCGCGTTGCCCGGACGGCACCAGTACCAACCCACATGCGGCGGCTGACTCGATGACTGCGAGTGGCTGGGGGCCGCCATCCTCGAAGAGCGCGTACGTGGCCTGGACGGGGTCGCCGAGGGGGCCGGCGACCGTGGCTACTACGCGCGTGCCGTTACCGGCGGCGAGACAGGCATCCACGGTCCCTGGTCCGCCGTCAGCCAGCGGCAGCGTCTGCAGCTGGACATCATGGAGCGCGGTGCGAATCCCGGAGGCGAGCGCCTCGGCGGCGTCGGTGGCGGTCAGTGAGCCTTTGAACTCTTGAGGGCAGACGAGTACCCGGAGTGGGGACAACTCAGGTGCCCCACCCGAAGTAGTGACGGAGGGCGGCGCTGAGCAGGACAGCCACCACGTATGCGAAGCCGACGCGCTTCGCGTGCCAACCAATTCGTCGCAACCGAGCCGGAGCGAACAGCACCAGGTACAGCACAAAGATGGCCGACGCGAGGAGCAGTAAGCGTGCGATGCCCAATCGATGGCTCCTTCGCTGCGCGCCCGATGCTACCGGACCGGCCCCACCCAGGCGCAGCTGGATGCTTGACTAGCACACTTGTTCTGTTTATCGTATCCAGTATCAGAACGTATGTTCCGTTACCATGAACCTCGGTGAGGAGGCCACCATGACCATGATCCGATCGACTCCTGCCGCGCCAGCCATGCCGGTGGACGCACACGCGGAAGCCCTCTTTGCTCGACGGCGCGCGGCGACCTTCGGCGAAGGACTCGCGCAGATCCCCCGGTTCGGGTCGAGTTGCCCGGATTGTGATGGTCCGCTCGCGTTTGGTGAAGGGTGCTCGCTATGCCCGATCTGTGGTCATTCGTCCTGCGCCTGACTGGCTGTCACGGGTTGGACACACTTCAACAACGTTCATAGACCAGAATCATTTCTGCTCCGTATACTTACGTCACTTCCCAAGAAGTACGGGGCGGGAATGACTCTGGTCAGCGAATCACCAGCCGATTTGGACAAACTGACGCAGCGCATGCGGCGTCGCATTGTCCAAATGGTTTACAACGCGAAATCCGGCCACATCGGTGGATCATTTTCATCCACCGAGCTGCTGGCTGTTCTTTACAGCAAGTTTCTCCGCCACGATCCGAAGAACCCAACCTGGCATGAACGTGATCGCTTCGTGATGTCGAAGGGTCACTGCACGCCGGTCCAGTACGCGGTCCTTGCCGAGTTCGGCTACTTCCCCGTGGAAGAGCTGGACACGTTCCGCCAGAAGGGCACGCGCCTTCAGGGCCACTCGGTCCTGGGTAAGCCCCCGGGCGTGGACAACAGCGCAGGTGCGCTGGGCATGGGCCTCTCGTTCGGCCTCGGCATGCGGCTCGCTCAGCGGCTGCAGGGCCTTGATGACTCGCGCGTGTGGGTGCTGATGGGCGACGGGGAGCAGGACGAGGGCCAGGTCTGGGAAGCGGCGATGGCTGCCGCACACCACGAGGCCGAGGGGCTGATTGCGATCATCGATCGCAACGGCATCCAGAACGACGATTTCACGAAGATCACGATGAGTTCCGAGCCGCTGGATGAGAAGTACCGCGCGTTTGGCTGGAACGTGTTGAGCGATCTGGACGGGCATGACGTGAAGACGGTGGAGCAGGCCTACCAGTGGGCGCTGGACCAGCGAGGTGGCCCCGTCTGCCTGATCTTCGACACAGTCAAAGGCAAGGGCGTTTCCTTCATGGAGCACAACCCGGCATTCCACGGCGCTCCACCGAGCGACGAGGAGTTTGAGCAGGCGATGAAGGAGCTGGGCGAATGACCACCGCACCAGCCCCCGCCGCTACTCGTGAGGCGCTCGGCCCCTCGCTGATTCGACTTCAGCAGAATGGCGCGGACATCGTCGTCCTGGACGCGGACCTCGGGAAGTCGACTTCGGCGCGTAAGTTCCGCGACGAGTTTCCAGAGCGCTTCTTCACCTTCGGTGTTGCCGAGCAGAACATGGTATCTGCCGCGGCCGGTTTCGCGGCGATGGGTCACACCGTCTTTGCGACAACGTTCGCGGTCTTCATTGAGCACGCGTTCGACCAGCTTCGGATGTCAGTGGCCCAACCCAAGCTCAACGTGAAGATCGTCGCCAGTCATGGTGGTGTCTCCGTGGGTGAGGACGGCGCCTCCGCGCAATCCGTGGAGGACTTCGCACTCTTCTCATCGCTACTGAACTTTGCTGTCTGCGTCCCGGCCGACGTGGTGGAGGCGGAGGCGATGACCGAGGCGGCGGTGAACACACCCGGCCCCTTCTACATCCGCACCGCGCGACCGAAGACACCGGTGATCTACACCGATGGCCCGCGCTTCGAACTTGGCAAGGCCGACATGCTGCGCGACGGCAGCGATCTGACGATCGTGGCCGTCGGCCTGCTGGTCGAGCGTGCTCTGCGCGCAGCCGACCAGCTCGCGAGCGAGGGCATCGAGGCCCGCGTCCTGAACATGTCGACGATCCGTCCGCTCGACGCTGCCGCGCTGGAAGCGGCCGCGCGTGATACCGGTGCAATCGTGGTTGCCGAAGAGCACCTCAGCCACACAGGCCTCGGCGCGATGTGCGCACAGGCGCTGGCGACCCGCCACCCGGTGCCGATGGAGTTCGTGGGTCTGGATCGCTACGGCGAGTCGGCCACGTGGTCCGAGGCGCTCGAGCTGATGGGGCTCACCCCCGAAGGCGTCGCGGACGCTGCTCGCAAGGTCGTCGCGCGCAAATAGTGCCCGCCGAGCCGATTCTCTAGCTCAGCAGTCCCAGCAGTTCCTGGAGGTCCGCGATCTCCGCGTCGGCTTCTCCATGCGCATCGAACCGATTGCCTGGGCGGTTGAGCCACACCGCGCGCATCCCGATGCCGTGCGCGCCAGCCACATCGTGGTGGGGATTGTCGCCAACGTAGATCGCCGCCGAGGGCTGCACGCCCAGCGCTGAGAGTGCGCGTTCGAAGATCTCTGGGGCTGGCTTGGTCACGCCAGCTTCCTCGGAGATCACGCAGACATCGAAGTAGGCGCCCAGCGACATCGCGTCGATCTTCTGCCGTTGGTCCTCGGCGAGGCCGTTGCTGATCAGGCCGAGCGGGTAGCGACCGTGCAGTGCATCGAGCACGCGCGGCACCTCTGGGTATAGCTCGACGTGGCGGGGCCAGGCGTGGCGGTAGGCCTCGGCGAGTGCATCGGATTCGGTGGGGGTGAGCCCGGCGATCTCGGCGAAGAACTCGCGGAACGCCTCGTGGACCAGTTCGTAGCTCCACTCGGAGCTGAAGCGCCGCTTCTGCGCCGCGTTCATCAGTGCGCGCAGTGGGCCATCGTAGACTTCACCCGGGGAACCGAGGCCGGCCAACGCCGGCACCTCGGCCCAGAGTGTGGATGTGACTTCGGCGAAGCCCGCATGCCAAGCACCGCGGGCGTCAACGAGGGTGTCGTCGAGGTCGAGGCAGACTGCCTCGACCCCGTC
>JABIST010000093.1 GCA_018700215.1 Dehalococcoidia bacterium
CATCGTCGGCGACTGTGAAGCCGGCGCCATCGTTGAAGGCCCACTCGTCCTGGAGGACCTGCCAGCCGTAGTCGGCGATCTCGTCTCGGGAGACCTCGGTGCCGACCATGTGGCCGAAGGCGGCGCGGATATCGTCGAGGTTCGAGCCTAGGAACTGACAGAAGCCGGAGGAATCGACGATGGCGTTCATGATCTGGAGTTCCTGGGAGACGCGAGCGTAGTCCTCCGGCTTGATGCTGGCGTCCGTGCTCATGCCGGCGGTGTGGTCCGCGCCCATGGCGCTGCTGGCGTAGGTGACGCCGGTGACCTTCAGCGGGCGAGCATCCCATGCTGGCAGGGACTGGCCTTTGACCGCGGGCACGCGAGCGTGCTCGAAGGCCTTGCCGACGGCGACGGCACCGTTGCCCACGATCTGGCCGAGTTCGGTGTTGCCAGCGATCTCCTCCGCGATGATGCGCTTGGCCTCATCGATGTCGCCCCACTCGGCGCGACCGGCGTCCATGAGGACGGCGAGAGCAGAGCCGGTCTCGATCGTGTCGAGGCCGACGTCGTCGCAAAGGCGATCGAGCTGGGCGACGTACTCCCACGATTCCATGGCGATGTTGGCGCCGAGGAGGGTGAGGGTCTCGAACTCGAGACCGGAGGTGAGGTAGTTGCCGTCTTCGTCGTGGACGACGTTGCTGCACTGGACGATGCAGCCGCTGAGGCAGGCGTGCATCTTGCCGCCGCGCTTTTCAAAGCTCTCGTTGATGCGGGCGCCACAGAGGTTTTCGACGTCAGGTGACTGGCCCTCGGTGCGGTTCTTGTAGACGAAGGTGTTGAGCATGTTGGCGACATCGACGAATGCGGCAGTGCCGCCCCTGAAGCCACGTGGACCGTCCAGGTAGCGGGAGGAGATTTCTCGATTGAAGGCGCGGAAGTTGTCCGTGACGGCGGCCTGGCGGACTCGTGAGTCGCCGGGGCTGATGGAGACGAACTTGAGGCCTTTGCTGCCCATGACGGCACCGAGTCCACCGCGACCGGCGTGGCGGTTGGGGAAGCGGTTGTCGGCATCGGTGGTGGCGATGGAGGCGGCGGCGAGTCGGCTTTCGCCGGCGGGGCCGATGGCGATGAAGGAGGAGTCCTTCTCGTAGCGCTCGGCGAGCTGCTCGCACATGGCGTAGTTCCAGACGCCCGCGAACTCGTCCGCTGGGACGAGCTGCGGGTCGCCGGTGCTGAGGTCGAGGCCCCATCGGGCGTTGGGGTCGGCGGGCTGGCCGGTGACGACGACGGCGCGGACGCCGAGCTTCATGAGCTGCTGGCCGGGGTTGCCACCGGAGTTGGTTTCCTTGATGCCGCCGGTGAGCGGGCTCTTAGCGCCGAAGGAGATGCGGCCGGAGGTGGGGGCGGCGGAGCCGCCGAGGACGCCTGGGGCCATGACGAGGATGTTGTCCGGGCCGAGCGGGTCGCAGGTAGGGTCGCACTCGGTGATGAGGATGCGGGCGGAGAGCGCGCGTCCACCGAGCAGGTTCCAGTCCTCAGGGAATGGCTCGCTGGTGACGGTCTGGGTGGACATGTCGACGCGAATGATCTGGTCGCCGTCTGGGCCGGGCATGATTACTCCTCGGTATCACGCCTCCCATACATCAGGGTAACTATACGCGTGTCGCTGATGGTTGTACGTCCCTTGGCGGACGGAACAACCGAGGATTGGATGTCCGGCAGCCGATGACTAGACGTCTCTGAGTTCTTTCATGAGCCACTTCACGCGCTCCTCGGAAGGGCCGGGGGCGGAGACGTCCTTGGTGGCGTCGCCGCCGTACATGGCCGCGCCACCGCCGCGCTTGCGGTCCGGCATGCTGAAGCTGATGCGGTTGGCATAGTCGAAGTGAGTGCGGGCGAAAGCCGGTAGGTCGTCGTACTTGCAGGCGTTGGCCATTTCGAGGGCGGTCTCGAAGTTGACGGCGTCGAGCATCTTGTCCCACTCGCCCTTCGTCGAGAGTTCGTAGAGCTGCATGCCGAGCGATTCCATGCCGTGGGCGCGGAAGACGCCGTGGTAGCTGCGGGTGGAGCCGTAGAAGGAGATGGGGCGGCGGAGGGCATCGATGGCCTGCTCTACCTCGGAGTCGGTTTCGCCGAAGGCGTTGAAGCCGCCGACGGAGATCTCGAGATCGTCGACGGAGCGACCGGCGCGGTCTGCGCCTTTTTGGACGGCGGGAAGGAGGGTTTCGCGGAGGTACTTTTCGGTCATGAAGCCGTGGGGGCGGAGGCCGTCCGCGCAGAAGCCGGCTGCCTCGGCCATGCGGGGGCCGACGCTGGCGAGAGAGATCTTGGGGAAGGGGTAGTCGATCGGGCCGGGGTTGAAGGCCGGGGTCATGAGTGAGTAGGAGTAGTTCTTGCTGGCGTAGTTGGGCTTTTCGCCGTCCTGCCAGGAGCGCCAGACGGCGCGCATGAAGCCGATGTAGTCCTC
Source organism: Dehalococcoidia bacterium (assembly GCA_018700215.1). GTDB lineage: Bacteria > Chloroflexota > Dehalococcoidia > UBA2979 > UBA2979 > JABIST01. The sequence continues at coordinate 2,450 of JABIST010000093.1, forward strand.
CATGCGCTGAGCGGGGCCGGACCAGCTGCCGCCGAACCTTCGGACGTTGTGGCCTTTGACCTGGCTGCCCAGGCCGATGTTGATGCGGCCTTTGCTGAACTCCTGCAGGTCCCAGGCGGTCTGGGCCATGATCATTGGGGTGCGAGGGAAGGCGATGGTGACGCCGGTACAGAGTTCGAGGTTCTCGCTGTGCTCGGCGGCGAGGGTGAGGGCGAGGATGGAGTTGTGCTTGAGTTCGCCGGTGGTGATGGCATCGAAGCCAGCTTCTTCGGCGGCGCGGACGCGGTCCGGGACGTTGCCGAGCCAAGTTTCGCCGTAGCCAGTTTCTACCTTCATCGAGAGGTCCTCTCAGTCGCGCGG
>JABIST010000054.1 GCA_018700215.1 Dehalococcoidia bacterium
GGCCACCCCACCGCCGCGACCGCCCCCGCTGCTTACGAGGGCGACCGCCACCACCGCTCCCCCGATCGCCAGCGCACCAACCGCCGCTCGCCCCACACTCCCGATGCGCCCCAGCACCCACAGCAACGACACCCACCCTCGAGCTCGCCTCGGCTCCCCGTCCCACACCGCCATCGCCGCCCGATCCGGCAGCTCCAACTTCCCCAGGATGTTGCCCAGGTGATACCGCACCGTGCTCACCGAAATGCCGAGGCGCACCGCAATCTCCGCGTTCGCCCGCCCCGCGCGCACCTGCTCCAACACCCGCCACTCGGCCGGCGTCAGCACATCCGGGTGTGGTGGCCGTCCTCGTCCCTGTCCCATGTGACAGATCCTAGACAGGAACCCGCCGATTTACCCCATCGCGCGGTCCGCTACTCGCTCGAATACGCTACCGCTGGACACTTCACCACTTCGCCATAAAGAACCATGGTGGCGGGCCCGCCAGCAACGGCGACAGGACTATCTACCCGGCGCTCCGGCTCGTCGAAACTGCTGCTGGTGCCGTAAGAGACCACCGAGGGCAGGCACCCGTAGATCGCCCGGTCCAACAACCGAGCACCACTCGCCTCCACATCCGGCGGCTCCACCACCGCCGACGCCACCGCCACCGGCGCCTCCTCCACCATCGAGGGCAACGTCACCCGCCCGCTCCCCACCACCAGCAGCCCCGCCCCCACCGTCGCGACACCCACCGACAGCGCGAGCTTCCCCATCGCCGGAAGCCCACGTCCAAACCTGAATCCCCACATCGTGAACCATCCCCACTTCCGCCTCGGCTCCCCATTCCAGCTCCGCAACGCCGCCCGATTCGGCGCCTCCAACTTCGCGAGGATATTCGAGACGTGATACCGCACCGTGTTCACCGAGACACCAAGCCGCACCGCAATCTCCGCGTTCGGTCGGCCACTGCGCAGCTCCGCCAGCACCCGCTGCTCCGCGGGAGTCAGCAATTCCGGGTGTGGCGGCCGTCCTCGCTCGTGTCTCATCCATCCCACCCTAGGCCCGTCGTAGCCGATTTACCCCGTCCATTCTGTCTTGAGAAAAGAGTCACAATTCCTTTCAGTATCGCGATCCGGTAGGGATTCCCCTGCGGGAATTCGCGGCACTGGTCGAAACTCGATCGAGACGGGACTCTCTGTCTGAAACATGACAGAAGTCTGTCAAGCGGCCATTGGTGCAGGCCGGATTGGATGTCGTGTGTCCGAGCCAGTCGAACCGCTCGACGAACCGGTACTCACGCCCGAGGCGGCGTTGGTGCTGCAGGAAATTGAGACGGCCGCCGCCGCCGTCGGTTTCCCGATCCACGGCTACGCAAAACTCAACGCCGTCAGCGACACCCTCGTCGGGCCAGACGACGCCCCGCTCAGCCTCGGACCATCCGTCGAACTCGCCGTCTCCATCGCCAGCGATGGCGTGCCACTACCCCCGCCCGGCCAGCGCGCGCGCAACGAGTCGGCCGCCGCCATCATGATCATCCGCGTCGCACCAGAGCGATCCTTCGGCACCCTCTGCTGGCGCGCCTGGGTCAACCTCGTCGATGTCGGCACCGCTCGCGCCTTCTACAGCCACCAGTCCATCAAAGCCGACGACCAGTGGGCCGCCCTCACCAACAGCTCCGTCCCCACCGGTGACGACTCGCTCGACCTCGACGAACGCCTCGATGAAGCCATGGCGAACATGGCCACCCTCACTTCTCGGCTCCCGCGAACCGCCGGAGACGCCATCGCCCAGGCCTTCGCCCCCGCCGTCCACGAGGGGCAGCTCTCCGTCGGCCGCCAGTGGGACCCGCTGATCAAACGCCCCCCGCGCCTCCTCGTCGACGAAGCCGAGCACGAGGGTGCCCCGTCGGACCCAACCGAATCTGAGCCGCCCGTTGAGGACAGCCAGGACTCCAATCTCGTCTGGTACTCGTCGTTTGCCCTCGCCGGCATCGCCGCCACCGTTGGACTGGTGATTGGCCTCGCCATCCTCTGGGCCGGCGGTCAGGCGACCGCCGGCTCGCATGACACACACGAGCGACCGCTCATGGACCAGCTACTCACCGGAACCGCCGAAGACGGCACCGCGTACGACCGCATCCTCGCCTTCCAGATAGGCGCCGCACACTTCCCCGTCTCCCAGTTCAGCGTCGCCCAACCCTACCCCGGCTGCTCCGTCGAACACGTCCGCCTCGCAACCGTCGAGCTCGTCGCACGCTCGCTCGAAACCCCCGCCCTCGGCATCTACGACCCAGACCCAACCGGCTGCGGCTTCGGCACACTCGAATCGCTCCAGCCCGCCCCCTACCCAATCTCCCACGAACAGGTCCACACCTTCTGCACCACCTACCGCCGCGAAACCCCAGACTGGCTCAACACCCCCACCACCGCCCTCTGCGAATCCCGCGCCCCAGACGCCGACCACTAGCGCACCAGCGCTACCCCGAGCTTCAGCGCACCAGCGCTACTCCCCCGCCGCC